>JBBRUO010000346.1:0-6705 GCA_038247725.1 Gemmatales bacterium | reverse complement strand
GAGTTCCTCGCCCGCTTCCCCGGCGAGATGCTCGCGCTGAAGCGGCTCACCCACCCGAACATCGCCGCCCTGTACGACAGCGGCGTCCACGCCGGCCTCGCCTACTACGCCAGCGAGTTGGTGCCCGGCTCGGATGTCGGCACGCTGGTGAAGGCGGCGAAGAAAGGGGACGAACCCGGCCTCGGCTGGCGGGAGACGGTGCTGGCCGTCGCCGCGCAAGCCGGCCGCGCCCTCCGCCACGCCCACCACCGCAGCATCCTGCACCGCGACCTGAAGCCGTCGAACCTGATCCTCACGCCGGACGGCAAGCTGAAGGTGACGGACTTCGGCGTCGCCAAGGTGTTCTCCCTGTCGCCGCTGACGCTCGCCCCGGACGCCTACGGCACCGCCGGCTTCCTCGCCCCCGAATACTTCACCGGTCGCCCGCTCACCCGCAAGTCGGACCTGTACGCGCTCGGCGGGTTGATCTACCTGCTGCTCACCGGCCGCCCGCCGTACTCCGCCACCACCACCGCCGAGTTCCTGCACAAGCACTGCTACGTCCTCCCCGACCGGCCGATCCAGTTCGTGCCGAAACTGCCGCCCGAGTTCGACGAACTGGTGTGCGCGCTGCTGAACAAGGACCCCGGTCGCCGGCCGGCGTCGGCGGTCGCGGTGCTCGACGAACTCGACCAGATCCGCGGCAAGGCCGAGCGGAAGGGCGAGAAGGTGACGTGGCCGCCCGACCCCGGCACCGAGACCATGCCCGCGCTGGGCGACGTGAACCCGGTGGCGGCCGCCGACGAGTGGGACCGCCCGCTCCCGCTGCTGTCCCGCCCGTCGGTGGTGCTGCCGCTGTGCGTCGCGTTCACGGCCGTCGTCCTGCTCATCTGGTTCTGGCCCCGCCCGTCGGCCGACGAGTTGATCGAAGCCGCCCGCCCGCTCATCGCCTCCGCCGACCCGAACGACTGGGACGCCGCCGAGGACCGGTACCTGACCCCGCTGGCCAGCCGCTACCCGGACCAGTTCGCCGACGAGGTGAAGGTGGCGCGGGACCGCATCCGCGACCTGAAGCGGCTGAAGCGGGCCGTCATCGACGGCCGGAAGATCACCTTCGAGAGCGAGGCCCAGCGGCGGTACGCGCGGGGGCTGGCGTTCGCGCAGGTCGGCGACTTCCCCGCCGCGAAAACGGAGTGGGATGCGGTGGTGGCCACCGGCGGCGCGGAGTCCGCCCGCTGGATCGCCCTGGCGACCACGGCCCTGGCGGAGTTGGAGCAGAAGTGAGCGGCGCGAACCGAATCGTCGCCGCGAACGGGAGACGCGATCCGGCACGAGACAAGGTGGCGCACGCAGTTCTTCCACCTCCCCTCGCTGAGGGGAGGTCGGCGGCGAAGCCGCCGGGAGGGGCGTCTTCTCCTGACGCTTCGGACTCTCCCCTCCCGGTCGCTGCGCGACCGACCTCCCCTCAGCGAGGGGAGGTGGAAGACCGGCCAATCCACCCATGGAATGGAACCGCGACGGCGGGAGCGTGCATCATGCCAATCCGAGTGCCCGGCCGATCAGCCAACCACCCACACCGACAACAGGCCACGCCCCGAACCAAATCTAGACGGGGAGAAACATGAATCGCCCGCCCAACCCTGGATGCACGAATCTCCAGCGGCCGTAATCCGTGTGGTTCCGCCAACGGTAGGTCAGATCCCATACCGTCGGAATCGGCAAATCCACCAGTGTGGCGAGTGCGATTGGCAAGCCGTCGTCCTGGACGAACAGACTTGCCGAACCTCCGACCGCGAAGCCGGCAGCCAGCCCAGCAATCACCATGATGCCGCCACGATTGTTGCATTCGACCATCGTGTTGACTCATTGAAGTGGCCACCCTCTACCGCAAGCCGTAGTAGTTGTCGCGTCTCAGTAACATATCTGCTTCTGGTTCGCCCCACCCTCGGACACCGCCGTGTCATCGCCGCCGCCATCGTCGCAGCAGTTTCTGGAACTGGCCGAGTTGGCCGGCGGGTTCATCCACGAAATCAAGAACCACCTCAACACCCTTTCGCTCAACCTGCAACTCTTGGCGGAAGACTTCGACCCGCCGCAGACGCCCCGCGAGCGGAAGGGGCTGGACCGCGTCCTCGGCCTGACCGACGAATGCCGCCGGCTGCTGGACCTGTCGAACGACTTCCTCCGCTTCGCCCGACTAGACGAACTCCGCCTCGCCCCCGTCGGGATGGACGCCGTCGTCTCGCGGATGGTGGACTTCCTCGCCCCGACCGCGCGGATGCAGAACGTCGAAGTCACTTGGCAGGCCGAACCCGACCTGCCGCCGGTCTCCCTGGATGTGGAACTGTTCGAGAAGGCGCTTTTGAACCTGATGCTCAACGCCGAGGACGCGATGCCCGACGGCGGCGCGCTGACGCTCCAAGTGCGGGCCGAACCGGGGTGGGTGATGCTGGACGTGATCGACACCGGCGCGGGCATCCCGGACGCCGTACTGCCGACGCTGTTCCGCCCGTTCGTCACGACCAAGCCGGAGGGGAACGGGCTGGGGCTGGCCACGGCGAAGAAGATCATCCTCGCCCACGGCGGCGACATCGCCGTGCAGAGCGAGGTCGGCCGCGGGACCAAGTTCACCGTCCGCCTGCCGGTGGGGTGAGTGCGGCTCGCCTCGGAGTCGGGGATTTCGTGAGTCACACCGCGGCGGCGGCCACCCGGCGGATGTCGGCCAGCGGGTCGGTGGCGGCGGACGGTTGGGCCGGGTCGGCGACCGGGCGGAGGATCGTTTCCAGCACGAACCGATTGGCCGTGGCCAGTTGCAGTTTCGCCACCATTTCTTTGAGCAGTTCGCCGAGCTTGTCCGCCACCGCCTCGACGCCCTGCCGCAGCAGTTGCGTCATTTCCTGGCGTAGGATGTTCACCACCTCGTCGCGGAGGCGGTACACCATCGCCTGGTGCGCGTGGTGGTGGGCCGGGCGGATGTCGGCGGGCAGCTTGGCCAACTCCGCCGCCCAGCCGAACACCCGGCCGGGGGAGCCTTTGCCCGCCCGCGCCAGCGGGAACAGGTCGGCGGCTACCGGCACCGTCGCCGGCACCCCCTGCACCTGACCGTCCTCGTGGAACAGTTGCCGCCGCAGGCGGGCCGGATCGACCGCCGCCCGCATGGCCCCGGCGAACCCCTCGGTCCGCGCGCCGAGCCGGAGGGCGGCGATTTCCTTGCCCAGCGTCTTCCGCTCCAGCGCCGGGCCGACGGTGGCGCGGGCGGCGGCGGTCGGCCCGGCCAACTGCGTCAGCCACTCGGCCACCCCGCCCTCGACCAGCTCGCGCGTGAACTCGGCCAGGGCAGTGACGGTCTGGTCGAAGGCCGGGAAGAAGTGCTCGGAGGTGGTGGGGAATTGCGCCGCGCCGCCGTCCTCGCCGTCGTCGTCATCGTCCTCGTCCGCGAACGGCCCGCTCTGCCGCTTCGTCTCGACGATGTACCCGTCCCGGCTGGACTGCAACAGCGTGTCCCACTCCTGCCAGTCGTACACCTGGAAGACGACCTCCTCCTGAAGCAGTTCGTCGAGCGGGGTGGTCAGGTCGTCGCGGGTGACGGTGAAGCGGGGGCCGTCCTGGGCGAGTTTGTGGGCCAGCCCCTGGTACACCTGGCCGAGTGCCTTCAGCTCCTTCTCGGCCGCTTGCAACTTGTCCTCGTCCGTCCGCGCGTCCGGGCCGGCGGTGGCGGGCAGCGCCGCCTTCAACTCGCGGACGGCCGCCTTCAGCTTCTCGACATCCGCCGACACGTCGGTGAACCGCTGCGCCAGCCCGTGCAGTTGGACGTGGGACTGGACGAGCGCCCGCAGCCGGCCGATGCCGCCGTCGGTGGCGAAGTCGTCCAGCCACCGGCGGAGGCCGGCCGTCGGACCGGCGGGCAGGCGGGCGGCCACCCCGCCCCACAGTTTGGCGACGGCGGCGGCCCGGTCCATCGCGTCGCGGTTGCCGCCGAGGAACTCCGGCGACCCGACCGCCAGATCGACCGTCTTCTCGCCGAGGTAGCGGAAGTGCAGCATCGGCGAGGCGAACACCACCCGGTCCTTGCGGCCGTGCGGGACGAGCGATTCCGCCTGCGCCAGGCAGGTGCCGAGGATGGGCAACTCCTTCACCACTTCGGCATCGGTCAGCGGCCCGGCCCCGGCTTTCGGCGCGGGCGGCGGCGCGTCGTCTTCGTCTTCGTCGCCGAAGTTCGACTTCGCCACCGGCGTCCCGGCGGGCTTGGCCGGCGTGGGGGCGGCGTCGGGGCCGGCCAGCGTCCGCAACTTCGTCTCCCCGCCTTCGTTCTGCACCGGCAGTTGGTCGAACCGCCCGACCGCCACCAGGATCATGTCGCGGATGTCTTGACCGGGGCGGTGTTCCTGCAACAGGTTGTACAGGTGCGTGCCTTCGTTCCCGCCCGGCTGCCGGCCGTTGAGCACGATCAGGATGGTCTGGATTTCGGCCAACTCGCCCAGGCACAGGTACAAGTCGCGGACGCCGGACGACTCCGCGCCGAGGCCGGGGAAGTCCATCAGCACGAACCGGTTCGCGCCGGTGAGGGCGGCGAAGTCCCACATCTGCCGCGACACGGTGACATCGACCGACACCCGGCGGATGAGCGGGAAGCCGTCGCGGATGAGGTCGCTGGGCAGGGTAGCGGGGCGGGTGGCGACGGCGTGCGCGGGGGCCGGCAGGTCGGTGAACGCCAGCCCCTGGATGCTCTCCTTGTCGGCCGTCAGCGTCAGCCCCCGCCGCGCCTGCTCGCCCTCCACTTCGAACGGGTCGGCGCTCTCGCACAGGCCGGACCCGCACTTGGCGTAGGCGCGGACGAACCCGACCAACTCGCGGATCAGATACCGCATCGACGGGTTGGTGGTGGCCGCCCACGCCTTCCGGCACCACTCCTCCACCTGCGACGGGGCCGAGGCGTCGGTCGCGGAAATGTCGCCGATGTGCTCCTGAAGGTCGGCCGGCAGGTCCGCCTGCTTCGCCCGCTTCTTCGCCTGTTGCAGCATGAAGCCGAGGCACGCGGCCACCCCGGCGTGATCGAGGAACTCGATGCGATACGGGCCGACCGTGGTGGGCACCAGCTCCTCAACCAGTGTGAAGTTCAGGGCCGTCAGGTTGCCGGTGGTCGGCAACTCGGACACCGGCAGGCCGTCGGCGTACCCGATCAGGCTGCCGACCAGCAGCGTTTTGCCGGCGCTGAACTCGCCCAGCACGCCGACCTTCACCGGTGCGGCGGCGGCCTCCTCCACCTTCGTGGCGGCGGCGGCGACGGCGTCGAACAGTCCCCGCCACGGTGCCCCGGCCGGGACCACCCCGTCGGCGGTCAGCCGCTCGCATTCCGTCCGAAGTTGGCGACCGCTCTCTTCGTACTGGCGGAGCAACGACGCATGGCTCATCGGTGGGTCCAACGGGGGTCGAATGCTGCTGGGATAGACGGCCCCGCCGCCGCGACAAGCCCGCCGGGGCGGTTTCCGACACGGACACGACCCCGCGCCTGGCTCGCCAAGTCCTCGCGGACGCCTGACGCGCCTTTCCCGCCCTTCCCCCGGTGGGTAAGATGCGGGGTATGACTCCGCTCCTCTCGCTGCCACTGACCGCCGACGCCACGCCCGCCCCGCCGCGCGCGATTCTGGATGTCCACCCCGACGACCTCAAGGACTGGTTCGCGGAGCGGCGGCAACCGCCCATGCGGGCCAAGCAGGTCCGCCGGCAGTTGCTCGCCGCCCGCGCCACCACCTTCGCCGCCATGACCGACCTGCCCAAGGGGTTGCGGGACGATCTGGCGGAACACTTCACCCCGTTCGGCGGCACCGTCGTCAAACACCTGAAGGCCGGCGACGACACGCACAAGCTGCTGGTGCGGCTGGCCGACGGCAAACTGATCGAGTGCGTGCTGATCCAGGACAACGGCCGCGCCACCGCCTGCGTCAGCACCCAGGTGGGGTGCGGCATGGGGTGCGTGTTCTGCGCCAGCGGGTTGAACGGGGTCGCCCGGAACCTGACGGCCGGCGAGATCGTCGAACAACTGGTGCTGCTGCGGAACCTGACCGACGCGAACACCACCCGCGAGGACCGCGCGCCCCGCCTCACCCACATCGTCGTCATGGGCATGGGCGAGCCGCTGGCGAACCTGGAGAACCTGTTGGACGCCCTGGCCGTCGCCGGGGACAAGGACGGGCTGGGCATCGGTCAGCGGCACGTCACCATCAGCACGGTGGGGCTGCCCGCGAAGATCCGCCGGCTGGCCGATTCGAACAAACAGTACCATTTGGCAGTGTCTTTGCATGCACCGAATGATGAGTTGCGGAACCGCATCGTGCCGACGAACACGCAGACGGGGATTCCGGACATCCTGGCCGCCGCCGACTACTTCTTCGACACCACCGGCCGGCAGGTGACATATGAGTACGTCGTCCTGGGCAAGTTGAACGACCAGCCCGAACACGCCCGCCAGATGGTGGACCTGCTGCGGCGGCGGAAGGCGTTCGTCAACCTGATCCCGTGGAACGACGTGACCGGACTGTCGTACCGCCGGCCGACGGACGACGACCTGCGGGGGTTCATCGACACCCTCCGCGACGGCGGGGTGAGCGTGCAAGTCCGCCGCCGCAAGGGGGCCGACATCGACGCCGCCTGTGGCCAGTTGCGGCGCGAAACGGAAGCGAAGCGTTCTTGGGAGGGCGCGGCTCCCACCGAGCCTCCGATGTGATT
>JBBRUO010000345.1:0-6771 GCA_038247725.1 Gemmatales bacterium | reverse complement strand
GGCGTTGGGTCGAGCGAGGAAACCCAGCCCACCTTGTTAGCCCGCCGCGGCAGTTCAGTTAAGGGGGCGAACCGCTCACGGGGCAACCCGGTACGGCTTGTGGTCATACAGCCACTGCCGTGCCGGGTCACTTTGCGCTAGACGGGAGCAAGCCATAGCATTTGCCGTGTTCACCACCTGGACCACCTACGGCACTTGGCTTCCCGGCGACGCTCGCGGATGGTATCGGCCGGGGTATGGCTCACAGGCGGCGGACCCCATTCGGGAGACAACGAACGCCCTGTGGATGTCGGAGGACGCGATCACCCTCGCCGACGCTCAACGGGCGCTGGTGGAAGCGACGATCACTGACCACTGTCGCTTCCGTGGATGGCTGCTGCACGCGGTAAACTGCCGAACCAATCACGTCCATGTCGTCGTCTCCGCGGCGGAGGCGGAGATTCACGTCCCTCGCGGGCAGTTCAAGGCTTGGTGTACCAGAAAACTCCGAGCTGCCTCGGAGGCCCTTCTCCCCACCACCACAGCACGCAACAACTGGTGGACGGATCGCGGTTGGGACGAGTACATCGACGACGAAGACTCGTTGGCGGCGGTGATCGAGTACGTCCGTGACCGCCAGTAACCGTTTCACTTGGCAGTGAGGCTTATCCCCGTGTGTGGTTCGCCCCTTGCTTGCGCGGCGGGCTAACAAAACCGGCCGAACATCACACCACCCCCAGTTCCTTCCCGGCGTCGGCGAACGCGGCGATGGCCCGCTCGATCTGCTCCGGGGTGTGCGCCGCCGACACCTGCAACCGGATGCGGGCTTGACCCGACGGCACCACCGGGTAGCTGAACGCGATCACGTAAATCCCCTTCGCCAGCAGCGCCTCCGCCATTTTCACCGCGACGGCCGCGTCCCCGAACATCACGGGTAAGATCGGCGTCGGCCCCGGCTTCACCGTGAACCCGGCGGCCTCCAGCCCGGCCCGCATCCGGGCCGTATTCCGCCGGAGTATGTCGCGCAATTCGCCACTCGTGTCCATCATCTCCAGGGCCTTCATGCCGGCGGCGACGAGGCTCGGCGGGACGCTGTTGCTGAACAGGTACGGCCGGCTGCGGTTCCGCAGCCAGTCCACCACTTCGGCCTTCGCCGCCGTGAAGCCGCCGCTCGCCCCGCCCAGGGTCTTGCCCAGGGTGCCGGTGATGATGTCGATGCGGTCCAGCACCCCGAGTTCCTCCGCCGCGCCGCGGCCGGTCGCCCCCAGGTGCCCGGTGGCGTGGCAGTCGTCGATGCCGACGATCGCCCCGTACTCGTCGGCCAGTTGGCAGATGTTCGGCAACCTCGCGAGGTCGCCGTCCATGCTGAACACGCTGTCGGTGAAGATCATCTTGAACCGGCAGTCCTTCGCCTCCTCCAACTTCGCCTTCAGGTCGGCCATGTCGTTGTGCTTGTAGCGGAACCGCTGCGCCTTGCACAGCCGCACCCCGTCGATGATGCTGGCGTGGTTCCACTCGTCGGACAGGATGGCGTCCTGGTCGCCGAGCAGCGGCTCGAACAGCCCGCCGTTGGCGTCGAAGCACGAGATGTACAGGATGCTGTCCTGCTTGCCGAAGAACTGGGCGATCCGCTCTTCGCACCGCTTGTGGATGTCTTGCGTGCCGCAGATGAACCGCACCGACGACAGCCCGTACCCCCACGTCTTGAGGGCGTCGAAGGCGGCATCGACGACGGCCGGGTGGTTGGCGAGGCCCAGGTAATTGTTCGCGCAGAAGTTCACCACCGGCTGGCCGCCGACGGTGATGTCCGACTGTTGCGGGGATTCGATCCGCCGCTCCCGCTTGTACAGCCCCTGCGTCTTGAGGGCGTCCAGTTGGGCACGGAGGTGGGTGACGAACGGCGTATCGGGCATGGTGGGACTGGTTGGGTTGAGGGGCGGAGTGGCACAACGGGTGTTGTAGCGGGAGTGCCGCGGGTCGTGAACTCGTTGCGAAGGCAACTCGCGTCGCGCCGCCGTTCCACGGCAGGAACATGGCGGCAGACATACAACACCCCTTGAAGCCCCCGTATCCCGAAGAGTGCCGCCGTGTCCGACACCATTTCCATCGACGGGTTCGGCCCGCTGCCGGTTCGCGCCCCGGAGTCCGTCGCCGAGTTGGGCGAAATCGTCCGCGCCCAGGTCGCCGCCGGGCACGGCGTGTACCCCGTCGGCGGCGGAACGAAGCTGCACCTCGGCCTCGTGCCGTCCACGCCCGGCGTCGCGGTGTCCACCCGGAAGTTGAACGCGGTGATCGACTACCCGGCCCGCGACATGACCGTGACCGTGCAGGCCGGCATTCGCGTCGCGGACCTTCAAACGGCGCTCGCGGCCGAGGGGCAGTGGCTGCCGGTGGACGTGCCGTTGCCGGGGGAAGCCACCCTCGGCGGGGCGGTCGCGGCGAACACGTCCGGCCCGCGCCGGTTGGGGCAGGGCACGCTCCGCGACTCCGTCATCGGCATCGGCTTCGTCTCCGACGAGGGCGTCGAGGTGAAAGGCGGCGGGCGGGTGGTGAAGAACGTCGCCGGGTACGACCTGATGAAACTTCACACCGGGGCGCTCGGCACCCTCGGCGTCCTCACCCACCTGACTTTGAAGGTGAAGCCGCGGCCGGAGGCGAGCATGCTGGTCGCGTTCGGCGTCGGCTCGGCGGCGGTCGGCCCGACGCTGGATCGCCTGCACGCTTCCCAGTCCCGGCCGGTGGCGGTGGAACTGCTGAACCGCGAGGCGGCGGCGCGAACCGGGATGAAACTGCCGGACACCGACCCGTGGGTGATCCTGTGCGGGTTCGAGGAGAAGGCCGTCACGGTCGATTGGCAGGTGAACGAGTTGAAATCGGAACTGGCGTCGGCCCCTGTGCGCGACGTGACCGAGTTCCGCGACGCGGCGGTGTGGGCCGCACTGACCGACTTGCAAACCGGCACCGACAGCGGCGTGTCACTGAAGGCGAACGTCCCGCCCAGCGGCGTGGGGGCGTTCGTCGCGGCCGCCGTCGCCGCTCACCCCGAGGCCGTCGTTCACGCGCACGCCGGCAGCGGCATCGTCTTCGTTCACCTGCCCGCCGAGGACACCCCCGACCGTGCCGCGAACGTGGTCGCCGGGCTCTCGAAATGGACGGCGACCGGGAACGCCAACCTGATCGTCACCGCCTGCCCGTCGGCGTGGAAAGGCTCGCTGCCGGTGTGGGGCCGGGACGCCGGCGACCGCGTGGTCATGCGGACCGTGAAGCGGACGTTGGACCCGGCCGACGCCTTCAACCCCGGCCGCCTGTGGGGGTGAACCCGGCGCACCGCGACCGCCGGGGAGCGGTCGCGGCACGCACGGGATTCTCAGTACCCCTTCACCGGGGTGACGGTCGCCTTCAGTTCCTTGCCGGCGCGGGTCAGCTTCAACTCGGCCGGTTTGCCCACCTTCACCAAGCTCGCGGCGATGGTGGCGTCGCCGATGGTGTCCGTCCAGCGGCCGTCGAGCGTCAGCAGCCGGTCGCCGGCCTTCAGCCCGGCCTTCGCCGCCGGGGTGCCGGGATACACCTTCAGCAGCGTCACCCCGTCCTTCTCGTCGCCCTTCTCCTTGCCCACCTCGAACCCCCACAGCGCCCCCACCATCACCGTCTTCGGCTTGTTCAGGGCCTCGGCGTTCATCAGGTTCTTCATCAGGTCCTGCATGTAGTCGCCGGGCTGATACCCGTTCGGCGTCAGCGTCAGTTCCTGTTTCTGGTAGTCCACCGTCATGGCGAACTTGGCGAAGAACGGGAACCCGACGATGCCGACGATGGGGCCGCCGTCCTTCTCGAAGGCGTCCGAGATGGCCTTCACGGTCGGGTGATCCATGACCACGGCGGTGGAGTTCTTGGCGGTCACGCCGCCGATCTCGATGGTCTTCACCGGCACGGAGTTCATGCCGCCGAACAGCCCGCCGCCCGTCTTGGACAGGCCGGTCTGCTTGCCCACCTTGCTGTTGATGAGGGTGATCGGCGCGCCGGTGTCGAGGATGAACCGGAACGGCCCCTCGCCGTTGATCTTGGCGGACACGACGAAGTGGCGGGACGGGAGCATCTCCATGCCGACGACGACGGGGGCGGCCTTCGGCGGCTCCTTCTTGCCGTCTTGAGCCGGGGTCGCCGTCGCGGCGGCGACGGTCGCCAGCAGGCCGATCAGGATGCGTTGCGTGGTCATGGTTACAGCCCCCCGCCGAGTGTGACGGTCAGTTTCCGGGTTTTCCCGTCGCGGACGATCTCGACCTTGAGTTGGTCGCCGCTGTTGGTTTTGGCCAGCGCCCGTTTGAGGTCGCCGAGGTCGTCGAGCGAGTTCGTGCGGACGGTGTCGAGCTTGTCCCCGACCTGGATCCCGGCCTTGTCCGCCGGCCCGCCGGCGATGACGGTGGTGACGAACACCCCGCCCGTCCGCTCCTCGGCGTCGATGCCGAGGAACCCGCCCGCCTTCACATCGAAGCTCGGCTTGATGCCCATGAACCCGGCCATCATCTTCATCACCGGCCCGATCACTTCCAGCCCGCCCTGCCCGCCCTTGCCGCTCAGCCCCTTCGGGTCCGGCGGGTTGTAGTCGAGCGGGACGAACGGCAGCTTGTCGGCGGTGAAATCGTAGGTGATCTTGAACCGGGCCAGCACGTTCGCCCCGATGACGCCGTGCAACTCGACGCCGGCCAGCCCCATGCCGTTCATCCCTTCCAGTTGGAACAGGTCCTCGACCCGGCAGCGGGCATTATCGACCGTCACCCCGCCTTCCACCTCGAACGTGTCGAACGCCCCCCACCCCTTGCCGTCCACCTTCAGGCCGACTTTCTTGGCGACGACCTTCGGGATGAACACGGCCGGCGCGCCGGTGTCGAGGATGAAGTTGAACGGCCCCTGACCGTTGAGTTTCGCCCGCACGAGGACGTGCTTGGTGTCGGTCAGGCGGTACGGCACGGCGTGCGCTTTCGCCTCGCCCTTCGGGGCGGGCGGGTCGGCGGCCCGCAGCGGGGCGGCACACCCCACCGCGACGGCGGCCAGCAGGAGTAATCTCACGGAGGCACCTTCTGAATGGAGGAATCCGAGTCGCACCGAAATTGTACCCCGGCGGGTTTCAACCCCAAGGGAAAAGCGGGCGGAGCGGCTCACCGTCCCTTCAACAGCGCGTCCCAGGACGTGACGCGGAGAACCCGCAACGCGAGCCGATCCAGACGGGCCAAGTTGTCGATGGCCAACAGTTTAGCGTCCTGATCAGTGGTCGGCGGGCCGAACTTCGCCTCGGCCAATTTCTGGAGGAGTTGCCGCATGTGTCTTTCTTTCGCCAAGTCCTCGATGACCGCGAACGCGGAGGATTCAATCATAGTCAACCCCCTGTGAAAAATGGCCCGAAGGAACGAGGTTTCTTGGTGCATGCCCGCCAGCAGGAAACTCGCCGTCACGACCTCGCTCACGTTGGAACGGGCCTCCGCCACGGCCCGGTCGATGATCCGGTCCACTTGGCCCGGCAGCGCCTGGGCGCGGGACTGACCGGCCGGCGGTTGGGCCAACACCGCCAACGGGGTCAGCCCCAGAGGGCCGGTCAGGAAGTCCTCTGCCGGCCGCTGCCACACCCGCACGATGTCGAACCGGAAATTCAGGTCGCGGTATTTTATCGTCTCGGTCAGGCCGGGGTACTGAGCATTCGAGCGGAGCAGGACGGCGGTCGAACGGACCTCCTTGCCGGTGCGAAAGTGGGCGAGCGCGTTATAGAGGTGAACCCGCGCGGCCAACGTCTCATCCGGCCCGGCCTCGAACTCGAAATGGTACACCACGTCGCCCACCTGTAACAGCGAGTCGGCCGAGGCTGAGATCGTGGACAGTTCGGCGTCAATCCACTTCGGCTTGTGGGCGGGTACGACGCCGATCAGTCCCAGCCAGTCGGCCGAGTGTTGGCGGATCAACTGCTTCAGCGTGGCATCGAACGGCTTAGGCATAGCCGCAGTTTACCCAAAGCGCGTTCGCGCACGGGTGTATAATGCCTTTTACTCACCCACCCCGCCCGGAGACGCCCGCCGTGTCGCTGCCCGCCGTCGAAGTGTCGCAGACTCCCGAGGAGAAGTTCCGGGAGTACCTGGCGTCCCGGCCGAAGCCGCAGCGGTACACCGACCAGCAGCGGGAGTTGGTCAAGCACATCTTCGACGCGCACCAGCACTTCGACACCGAGGAACTGATCGCCGACCTGAAGAAGGCCAAGCGGACGGTCAGCCGGGCGACCGTGTACCGCACGCTGTCGAAGCTGGTGGACGCCGGGCTCCTGCGGAAGATCGAGATCGGCCCGCGGACGGTGTACGACCACGACTACGGCTACCCGTGGCACGAGCACCTGGTGTGCCAGGGGTGCGGGACGATGATCGAGTTCACCAACCCGGAGATCGTGGCGGCGGTGCAGGCGGTGGCGGCGGCCCGGCACTTTCGCGTCACCGGGTACGACCTCGTGGTGAAGGGCACCTGCGCCGAGTGCAACGCCGCCGCCGCCGCCAAGCGGCGGTACGTGATGTGAGGGGCTCGGTTGATCAGGAGCGATTCCTCGTGCAACCCACGTCAATGCGGAGATGACTCGGATTCAGGCCGCCCCGAATTCCGACGTTTGGTGTCCCACGACCGCACCTCCTCCCAGTGTCCCCGACCTGAAGCGCGCTCGGCGTGGCCGCGCGGGCAACCGGCGGTCCGGGGTGGCCGGGGGGGCACGCCGAGCGCGGCACGCCCCCCGCACGCCCCCCGGCGGAGCGGGGGGGCCGCCAGAGG
>JBBRUO010000344.1:0-6793 GCA_038247725.1 Gemmatales bacterium | reverse complement strand
CCACCCCGTTCAGGCCGATGTCGAGGTGGGAGTCGAAGATGAGCATGGGCGGGCGGGGGAATGAGGAGGGAGGCAGGCGGACAGTGTACGAATCGTGGGCGAAGGCACTCACGCGAGCGCGGACAGGTCCGCCGCGAGGCGGAAGCCACACCAGGACGCGGTGGCATTTGGTTGGTCGGCATACTTTCGCGAACCACTCCGGCAACCTGACGCATCCCCATTCCACGACCCACCGCGTTGCACACGTTCTTCAGTTGGGGACGGTCCTGTCGGGTCCACTTGTGTGCCCCCCCAGTTGCCCGACCAACTCCACCAGTCACTGCTCCACTCAAATACATTTCCGGACATGTCAACCAGTAGCCAGGGGTGCGACGACTGGGTGACGTAGCTGCCAACAGGAGTCGTCTTTCGGAGAATCAAGCCGTCCCAGTCGGTGCAACGCTTCCCTTGCTTGTACGCCCAGACCCCGTGGCAGTTCGCCTGAGTGCCGTTCAAGTCGTCACCCCAGTGGAACGGGGTTGTCGTACCGGCTCGGCAGGCACGTTCCCATTCCGCCTCCGTCGGCAATCGCACGACGAAACCAGTCTCACGCTGGAACCGTTGGCAGTATTCATCCGCTCCATCCCAACTGACTTGCTCAACAGGTAACTGCTCTCCTTTGAAGTGGGACGGATTCGTGGTTGAAAGCGTCGCCCATTGCTGCTGTGTCACGGGGCTTTGTGCCACCCAATACCCTTTGGTGAGTGTGACGTGGTGCCGCACTTCCCTGCTCCATGGTTTATCTACTTCCAACTTCGGGCTTCCCATCAGGAAGGTTCCCGGTGGGATGAACGAGAACCGCATCTCGACGCCGCCGGGCAGGGTGATTGTCCGCTGCGGGAGGCACGGTCCCACGCCGGCGCGCATCAGTTCCATCATGCGGGCGTGGAGTTGCTTCCGCGCCTTCGTCTCCCGCGTGGCGGTGCAGGTGCGGAGCAACTCGCGGTGGACGCGGACCAACTCGGCCCGCTCCGGCTGGCCGTTCTCCTCCAGGTAATCGGCCATCACCAGCCAGCGGAGGGTATTCGCCGGGTCGGCGACGATGCCTTCGAGAAAGGCGTCCAGGTCGCTCATCGGAGGAAACTCCCAGGGGTGCGGTCATGGTAGGGACAGGCACAAGGCGCGAACCTCCCACCCGCCGTTCCGTGTAACGACCGACATTGCCCCACTTTTCCCGGCGCGGTAGTTGTATGACACACGCCACTCTCTCCCCTCGCGGGTGTCATCATGGCCATCAAGCTGAAATGTCCGAGTTGCCGCGAGCGGCTGTTCGCCGAGGAATCCGACCGTGGCGGGTCGATCCGTTGTCCCGGTTGCGAGACCCCGGTGCCGGTCCCCACGGCGGCCGCACCCGCCGCGCCGCCCGCCTCCCTGTCGGGCGTGGTCAAGGCCGTCCCGACCATTCCGGTTTTGAAACCTCTGCGGCCGCAAGACGACGGGATCGTCGAGGCCGAGATTGTCACCGCGAAACCGGTGAAGGCGAAATCGGCGGCCGCCATTCCGACCGTCGCCCCTGTCGAACCGGCACCGCGAAAGCCGAAGGAGCGGACGGGGTTCCGCCTCCGCGGGGATGGGGATGAGGACGACGACCGGCCCCGCCGGCGGACGGCCGACGACGACGAGGACGACGACCACGAGACGGCCGCGAAGGGCAGCAGCGCGTTGCTGTTCGTCATCCTCGGTATCGGCGTCCTGTTGTTGGGCGGCATCGGCGTCGGCGTGTACTTCCTGACGGCCGGCGGCGACACCCCCGAGATCGTGGACAACACCGACCCGACGCCGAACCCGAATCCGAATCCGAACCCCGGCCGGAACAACCCGGCGGCGATGCCCGCCGGGTGGGACACGGTCACCGGCGACCGGTTCACGTTCCACGCGCCGCAGGCGAACCTGAAGCAGGAACCGCTCGCCGCCAAGGGGATGACCGGGCAGGTGTGGATGTCGAAGGAACTCGGGTCCGGGGTCGAGTGTGCCGGCGCGTACCTCGACCGCAAGGCGGGCGACAAGCCGGGTAGCCTGCTCGACATCACCCGTGACGCCTTCACGGTGGCGGGCGGGAAGGTGGCGGGCAACCGGGCGATCAACGGCCGGAGTTGCACCGAGTTCCAGTTCGACGGGGGGAAGTCGTCCCGCGTGTGGGCCCACGTCACGCAGGACCGACTGTTCCTGTTCCGCTTCACCGGCGACTTGCGTAACCCGGCCGTCGGCGAGAAGCGGGACCACTTCATGGCGAACATCAAGGTGACGCATCCGATCGGGGTGGTCGATCCGATCGACGTCGGCCCCGGCCCCGGCGGCCCGAACCCGCCGCCGGAGACTCCGGAAACGCCGTTCGAGGCGGTGCCGACGCTGGCCGAGGACGGGTTCACGGTGGAAATGCCCGGCGGGTCCGACGTGAAAGGGGAGTCGCAGGCGAACGTCCTGACCGTGGACCGGAAGTACCGCGTCCGGCCGAAGAAGTTCGAGGCGAAAGACGGGCCGTACACGTTCCAGCTCACCTACTACGACCTCGCCGACGAAGCGGACTACGACGCGGCTCAGTTCCTCACCCCGCTGCTGCCGTTCCCGTGGAAGGCGAAACTGGACGAAGAAAGTCCGGTGGGCGGCCACCCCGGTCAGCGGTGGACGATTCGTCACGGCACCTTCCAAGGCCCCGCGCCGGCGGCGACCGTCCGGGTGGGATTCCGCGTGTTCACCCTGTTGACCACCAAGGGGGGGATTCACAAGGAGCCGGATCCGGAGTTGGACGCCAGAGCGAAGAAGTTCATCGACTCGCTGAAGGTCTCCTTCGACCCCGCCACCGCCCCGACCGAAGCCAAAGACCCGGCGTGGGTGGAGATGCCGCGGACGAACGGGTTCACCGCCACCGCCCCGCGGGGGACCGAGATCCGCGACTACCGGCGGGGGTTCCGCGACACGGAGGTACTCGGCAAGCAGTACACGGCCGAAGACGATCAGGTGAAGTGCGTCGTCACGATGGCCCAATGCGGCCCGCAGGTGGATCCCGCCACGGCCATGCTGGACATCTCCGGGCGGGACAAGATCATCGACGGGCCGAAGAAGATCACCCACAACGGGTTGACCGGCGAGGAATTCACACAGGGCGGGTTCAGCGGCGAAGTGCGGGCGCGGGTGCGGACGTTCGTGAACGGGAACGCCGTCGCCGTGCTGCGGGTGGAGGCGAAGGGGAACCAGTCGGACCGCGAGGTGCTGCTCAAGACCCGCGCCTTCTTCAACAGCTTCAAGACCGGGGCCGGCGGCGGGGTGGTCGGCGGCGACGGCGAGTTCGCGTCGCCCGGCAAGGTGGTCCCGTTCTGGACGGCGGTGGTGCTGCCGACGAAGAAGGAATTGGTCACGCTGGGGGCGCGGAACCCCGGCGATCTCAGCCCCGGCGGCGTCTTGCGGCGGTACAGCTACCCGGACTTCAAACTGAAAGCGACGTACCACTTGCCGCAGCCGGTGAACTTGGCCGTCGCCGACGAGAAGGCGGGCAAACTGATTTGTTCCGCCATCAGCCGGTGGCAGACCATGCCCCCCCTCGACCTCCGCGAGTCGGTGAGCTGGACGTCGGACCTCCAGATCTTCGACCTGAACAAGCTCACCGACGGGATGCTGATCGAGGGCGAGGAGGTGAAACCGGCGTCGAAACTGACGGTCGGCCAGCCGATCTCCGGGCTGGTAGCGGACCCGACCGGCGGGTTCGCCTACGTCTCGGTCGTGGTGCTGCCCCTGGGGAAAGGCCCGGTACGGCCGGCCACCGGCAAACTGTACAAGTTGGACACGGCCAAGGACGACTGGGTGGGCAGCCCGCTCGCGCACGCGGAACCGCTCGACGGCCTGCGGATCGCGCCGACCGGCGGCACGCTGGTCACGTGCGAAACGGTCGTCGGCCCGCCGCGACCGAACAAGCAACTGAACCTGCTGACCGTGGACGCCATCACGTGGCGGAAGTCCAAGCTGATCCCGATCCCGGCCCCGGCGAAGGATCTGACCTTCGCCGACGACGGCATCCTGGCCCTGGCCGCGGTCGGGAACAAGACCCGGATGTACGGGTACACGCCGGGCGCGGCGGAAGCGGTGGACGTGACCCCGGCGGACATCCCGATGGACGGCTTCTACTACCTGCGGGTGACGCCGAACGGCAAGCGGGCCATCGCGGTCGCCGGGCCGAAACAGAACGGGCTGGTGGTGATGACAGTGTCGCGGAACGGTGACAAGGCGAAGTTCGAGAAGGTGATGTCCGGCGGGACCGTCGGCGAAACGCCCGTCGGCGGGCACTTCATCCTGACGCCGGACTCGAAGTACGCCGTGTTCAACTGCGGGGCGATCGTCGATCTGGAGAAGACCGCCGCCGCGATGAAGGGGAAGGAGTAACCGGGGACACGGCCCCGTCACTCACGTCGAGTGGCAGGGCCGGTCGTGTGATCGGGAATGTCCTTGGAGGATTCCGCGTGGCCACCGCGACGATACCCGCGCCGCCGGCGCTACTCACCGCCGAGCAGTTTGCCGCGTTACCCGACGACGGGCGCATCACCGAACTCGTCAAAGGAGTGATCGTCGAGACGCCCCCGCCCAGCTTCCAGCATGGCGAAACGTGCGCCAACATCGCCGGCGAGTTGCGGCAGTCCGTCAAATCCCGTCAGGTCGGTCGAGTTATGTCGAACGACGCCGGGGTCGTGACCGAGCGCGCCCCGGATTCGGTGCGGGGGGCGGATGTGGCGTATTTCAGTTTCGAGCGGCTGCCGAAATCCGTGACGCCGGACCCGTATGCGGAAGTGGCCCCGGAGTTGGTGTTCGAGGTTCGCTCGCCGTCGGATCGTACCGGGGCGCTGATGGCAAAAGTGGTCGAGTACCTGGACGCCGGGGTTAAGGTGGTGTGCGTCGTCGATCCGGAGAAACAGACGGTCAGCATCCAGACGCAGGACGAATACGCCCGCGTCCTGACGGCCGCCGACGAGTTGACGCTGCCCGAAGTGTTCCCGGATTTCCGCGTGACGGTGCGAACGTTCTTCGAGTGACGTTTCGCTCGTGCCCGACTAAACTATGCCCATGAGGCGGTTCCCGACGGCCGGGGCCGCCTTTCGTCGTTCACGTCCTTTATTCGGTGCGGTCATGGCCAACCTGCGAACCCCGCTTTACGACTGGCACGTCGCGCACAAGGCCCGGATGGTGCCGTTCGGCGGGTGGGACATGCCGGTGCAGTACGCCGGCATCATCGAGGAACACAAGGCCGTCCGCGCGGGGGCCGGGCTGTTCGACATCAGCCACATGGCCCGCGTGGACCTGACTGGGGCGGACGCCCTGCCGTTCCTGGAGAGCGTCTTCACCAACGCCGTCGGCACCATGAAGGACGGGCAAGTCCGGTACGGGCTGGTGTGCGGCGAGGACGGCGGCATCCTGGACGACATCCTCGTTTACAAGTGGAAATCCGATTACTCGGCGGTGGTGAACGCCGGCAACCGGGCGAAGATTTTGCAGTGGTGGGCCGCCCGCGCCGCCGGAAAGAACGTGACCGTCACCGACCACACCGAGTCCAGCACGATGATCGCCGTGCAGGGGCCTCGCGCGGTGAAATTGGTGGCCGGGCTGTTCACCGACGACGTGACGAAGTTGAAGTATTACTTCGCCATGAAGACGGAGTACAAGGGGATGGAATGCACCGTCTCCCGCACCGGGTACACCGGCGAGGACGGGTTCGAGGTGAGCATCCCGAACGTGTTCGGCTTGCCGCTGTGGGAAGAGTTCATCGCGGGCGGGGCGGTGGCGTGCGGCCTGGGCGCGCGGGACACCCTGCGGTTGGAAGCCGCCATGCCGCTGTACGGCCACGAACTGAACGAGACCGTGGACCCGATTCAGGCGGGCCTTGGCTGGGCGGTGAAGCCGGACAAAGGCGAGTTCGTCGGCCGCGCGGCCATCCTGGCGAAGCCGGCGGATCGGCCGGTGCGGGTCGGGCTGGAACTGGATGGCAAGCGCGCCGCCCGGCAGGACAGCCCCATCCTCAGTGGCGAAACGGCGGTCGGCACCGTCACCAGCGGCAGCTACGTTCCGCACCTGGAAAAGTCGATCGCGATGGGGTACGTTCCGCCGGCGCACGCGGCCGTCGGGGCGAAACTGGCCGTGGACCTGCGCGGCACCCGCATCCCGGCGACCGTCGTCCCGCTGCCGTTCTACAAGCGGAAGTAGGTCCGGCTCGCCGAGCCGGACTTCATATTGTCCGCCCCGGCGGGGCGGACCTACTCAAACCGAGTCTCTCGTCATGACCAACCCGACCGACTGCCGATACGCCACCTCGCACGAGTGGGCCAAGCCGGACGGTGACGCCGTGACCGTCGGCGTCACCAAGTTCGCCGTCGAACAACTGACCGAGCCGACGTTTCTGGAACTGAAGAAGGTCGGCCTGACGGTAAAGATGGGCGACGAGATCGGCATCATCGAGAGCGTGAAAAGCACGTCATCGATTTACGCCCCGGTGGCCGGTGAGATCGTGGAGGTGAACAAGGCCGCCGTGGACAACCTGAGTTTGGTCAACGACGACCCGTTCGCCGCCGGCTGGCTGGTGAAGATCAAGCCGGCCGCCGCCGCGACCCTGGATCACCTGATGACGGCGACCCAGTACGACGCGCAAATCGCGGGACATTGACGGCTACCGGCTTTGAGTAGGTCCGGCTCGCCGAGCCGGACTCGCACGCGGGAGATTCGCATGGCCGCGGTTCTGTTCCAGCCTCGATCGTTTCTTCGCGCCGCTGTCGAATTG
>JBBRUO010000343.1:0-6798 GCA_038247725.1 Gemmatales bacterium | reverse complement strand
GTGGTTTGCCGGTGGCCGGCCCGGCGGGCCTGCACCCCATTTGCCCGCCGCGGGGGGACGGACCTGCTCAAACCTCAAATCTCACCTCATCCGCCGCTACCGGATGCCCGCCCGCTGGCTGAAGTCGGCCGAACTTCCGCCGGGCGAACTCGAACCGCCCGTCGATCCGCGGCGCGGGGTCAACGTGGTCGCGCACCTCGGCTACCCGTCCGGACTGCAGCAGGCCGCGCTCGGGTTGCTGGACGCCTTGCGAATCGCCGGCATTCCGACTTCGCTGCGAAGTTTGCCCGTGACCGTCGATGATACCCCGCCGCCCGGCCACCTGGGGTTGGAACCCTACGACACCACCATCTACCTCGCGGCGGTGAACTCGTTCCCCGACGAGTGGTACGGCCGCGCCGGCCTGTGGCTGCGGCCGGGGGTGCGGCGAATCGCCGTGTGGTACTGGGAAACCGAGGAGGTCCCCGCCGAGTGGGTGCCGAAACTGCAATGGCCGGATGAGGTCTGGGCACCGACGCGGTTCCTGGCCGACGCCTTCCGCAAGGTGGTGCGGGTGCCGGTGGTGCCCATGCTGCCGGGCGTGGAACTACCGCCGTTCGCGCCGCTGCCCCGATCGCGGTTCGGGCTGCGCGACGACCGCTTCGTCTTCCTCTTCACCTTCGACATGAACAGCACGATGGCGCGGAAGAACCCGCTGGGGCTGATCGCCGCGTTCCGTCAGGCGTTTGCCCCGCACGAGCCGGTCGATTTGGTCGTGAAGGTGTCGCGGGGCGAGGCCGACCCCGTGGCGTTCGCCCGCCTCCGGGACGCCTGCGCTGATGCCGGGGTTCGCTTGCTGAATGAGACGATGCCCCGTGCCGAAGTGCTGGCGCTGTTCGCCGCGTGCGATTGCTACGCCTCGCTGCACCGGGCCGAGGGGTTCGGGCTGGGCATGGCCGAGGCGATGCTCCTGGGCAAGCCGGTGATCGCCACCGATTACTCCGGCAACCGCGACTTCACCACGCCGGAGACGAGTTATCTCGTTCGCTGTCGGCGGGCGACGTGCGACACGGCGACCGGCCCGTACCCGGCCGGGGCGGTGTGGGCGGACCCGGACCTCGACCACGCGGCCGAACTCCTGCGGCGGGTGTTCGACCACCGGGATGACGCGCGGGCCGTCGCCGAGCGGGGCCGCCGGGCGGTGTCGGAGGCGCTTTCGATGACGGCCTACGCCGGCCGCGTGGCCGCCCGCCTCAACGGTTCCCGATAGCCCGTCTACTTCGCCGGTCGGGGCGGGGGCAACTGGTCGGTCTGACGGGGGAACGGCAGCGTGCGGTCGTCCTCCCGGCGGAGCTGCGGCTTCGGCGGGGTCGGCACCGGCGGGCGGGCGGACGTGTTCCCGAACGGGGTCAGCGGCTCGATGGCCACGTCGTCGAAGAAGGCGATGCCGATGCCCGTGAGCGCGAACGTCACGTTAATCTTCCCGGACTCCGGCACCTGTCGGTACAAGTGGTACTGCTTCCACCGCCCGTTTTGCGTCAAACGCACCGCCAGCGGTTCCCCCCCGACCGAGTCGTACACCAGCGCGCCGTCGGCCGACGCCGCCACTGGCGTTCCCAGTTTCGCCCAGAAACGGATGCGGACCCAGGTGCCGGGCGGGAACTCGGCCGGCGGGCTGTCCACCGCCAGGAACGACCGCTCCAGCGCCTGCGGCCGCTCGCCGGGTTTGGCGTCCGGGTCGGGTTTCGGCACGATGGTGAATTGGAGCACGTGGTTGCCCAGCGTCGGCGTCGGGGCGGCACGGACGGCGTCTTGCGCGGTCGGCACCGGGCGGCCGGGGGCATAACGGGCGGGACTCTGCTCGGCGTACCCCGGATCGGGGTCGGCGACCAACCGGGTGTCGCTGTTCACGATGGAGGCCGTGCCGACCACCGCGTCGAGGATCGTCTTCCGCGCCACCCACCCCGGCAGGCTGGACACCGCCGCCCCGCCCGCCGGGGCCTTCTCCTTCAGCTCGAATCCGCCGTGCGACAGGCCGTTGCCCCCCGGCCGGCAGTTCTGAATGTAATTCTTGAGTTCGTAGTGCTTGGGCAGCGAATACACGCTGACCGCGTACGGGCTGGCGGTGGGCACGTCGAGCGACTCGACCGCCTTCTGCCAGTCGGTCCGCATCAGCACCCGCAGCGGGCGGAGGGCGCGGCGGGCCTCGCGGTACGCCAGGTCGGGTTGCCCGTTGTCGGTGTACAGGGACGCCCGCCGCATCGCCGCCGCCGCCCGCTCGAACAGGTCGGCCGCCTCCTCGACGGGCGGCCCGCCGGCGGCGAGGATGTTCTGGTGCGCGGCCAGCGCCTTCACGAACTGGGCGTGGGCCTGCTGGCGGGCGTACTGGGCGGCGGTGCGGGCCAGTTTGTTCCGGGTCAGGTCCTGCCACTTCACCACCTTGCCGTCCAGCGCCAGGTCGGCGGTGAACACGATGGCGGCGGCGGTGTCGAACTCCGGGATGGTGATCCGGGTGCCGGCCGGCACCCGCTCGGCGGTCTTGATCTGGCTCACCCCGGCGGCCGACAGGGACCACGGCTGCGCCCCGTCGGGCACCAACTTCACCACCATCGTGACCGCCGGCACCGTCGCCTGTTGCGGGCAGAACTGGTCGCCCTCGCCGAGCCACACCGGCAGCACGATGACCTCCTTCGGCCCGCGGATGACGGCGGCGAACACCGACGGGTGGTCGGTGGCGATCCACGTCGCCGGCTCGATGGCCTTCATCAGCACCGGCTCGAGCAACTCCAACTCGGCGTTCAGTTGGAAGATTTCCAGCAGCCGGTCTTGCCCGTGGTGGCTCTCGGCGAGGAACCGGTCGGACCAGAAGCCGAGGCCGCGGTACCCGGCGGCGACGGCCAGGTACGTCAGCGTGCGGATCTGCTCCGGGTGCGGGCCGACGGGGTCGTCGAAGTGGTCGCACTGCGACAGCCCGGTGTTCAGTTTGATGTACCACTCCGGCAGGTGCGTCTGCACCCACGTCCAGTTCAGCTTGCCGGGGCCGGTGAGGGCGCGGCGCTGGGCCAGCCAGTCGCGGTACTGCGGCAGGCTCAGGCTGGTGAACAGCGGCCACCGGTGCGCGCCGATGGCGTCCACGTAGTTCGAGTACGCCTGGTGGCCGTCCCACAGGTCCACCGCGCGGGGCCGTTTGGGGTCGTAGGTCTTGACGATGTTGGCCAGTTGCCCGACCCGCCGCACCTGCTCGCTCGTCCGCCCGTACCCCAGATCCCACATCAGCACGGCGTCCCCGGAGAGGAACTTCCGCAGGTGTTTCGTCACCAGTTCGGCGTCCTTCGCCAACACCGCCGGGGCCGTCTGGTTCGGCCGCGCCGGGTCCCAGTCGGCGGCCGGCAGCGGCAGGCTGGGGACGATGAAGAACTTCGCCGCGATGGCCTCCTCGTACACCGCCGGGGCCACGTCGCCGGGGAACCAGATGGTGTTGAAGCGGGCGATCTCCAGCGCCCGCAGCGGCGTGTCCGTGTGCCGGATGGCCCGCATGAAGAACGGTTTGTCGTCCACCAGGATGTCGCCGTTGGAGAACTCGACGGTCGGGGCCTTCCCCTTCCCGCGGGCAGTCGGTGCCCCCACCCCGCGCGGGCCGACGCCCTCCGCCTTCCGCTCGACCGGGGCGATTTCCAGGTCGTCCACCCACACCTCGGACACCCCGGCCCCGGTGTACACGTTCAACACCAGTTGGTCGATGTACGCGCCGGTGGTGTCCACCGTGCGGCCGAGGCGGGCGGTCAGCACCGGCAGCGTCCGCCGCAGGGCGTCGCTGGGGTCGCCCAGGCTCAGTTGCTGCCACGTGTGCGTGCGGTTGTACGAGTCGCCGGCGATGAGCAGCGTGAGGGCCGAGTCCGGGTTCTTCGGGTCGCGCTCTTTGGGCAGCACGACGCGGGCCTTCAACTGCGTCCCCACGCGATATCCCTTCACCCACAGCCGGGCGACGGTGTCGGCGGTGATCGGGGCGGGCGGCGTCTCGTAGTAGTAGTGGACGTACTCGGCGTCCGTGCCGGGGGCCGGGTTCGCCTCGATCTTGATGTACTCGCTGGTGCCGGCGTTCCGGGCGTGCCGGTTGTCGATGGCGTGCGACTTCTCGTCGGCGTGGATGTTGGCGTCCCCGCGGACGAAGAACGGCGTCTTCCCGGCGAACCCGTTGCGGTGCCCGTCGGCGGCGCGGCCGGGGGTGACGGCGACGAGGACGGCAAGTAAGGCGACGGTGGCGGCGGGCGGAAACGCGCGGAACAGCATGGCGGTCGGTCCCCGTACCGGTGCGGAAGCGGGCGTGCTATACCGCACCCGGCCCGCCGGCGGAAGGGGAATCGGAAACGGGGCCAGGGCGACTCAGAGATTCAATTTGAAGACGGATTCACCGCAGAGGGCACGAGAGGGCGCGGAGAAAACACCGGGAAAGAGGGTTTGTTCCTCATGGGCCCTCTCGCGCCCTCTGCGGTGAAATTCCGTCCAACTTCAACCGCTGAACCGCCCTGGAAACGGGGCAGGGCCATTCCGTTTTCGACTGTGAGTGGACACTTCGGGTCGCCTGATGTGAAAAGTAGGCCGGATTTCAGGCCGAAGGTCGGGACAGCCCAACCAAGGACACCGCCCTGCGACCCCGGCGGGTTTCTAGCGTACAAACGCCGCTCCACCCCGGCCAAGCTCGCGAAGGGTGACGAGGCGGAAGCGTCGCGGTGCCGCGGGCGGCCCGTAGTCGGGCGGTCCGCGGCCCATCGGCTCAGCCGAAGTACAGCGGCACGTTCACGTCGTAAAACTCGGCCTCCAGGTACTCCAGCGCGAGGGCGAAGTTGAGGATGGCGATGTCGTTGTTGCGAGACGGGGTGGCGTTGAACGTGAGCGGCGGGCCGCTGTTCAAGTCCTGGATGAACGGGCCGGCCAGGTTCACCACCTGGTCGATGGTGAGCGGCTGCTCGAACGTCTGCTCCTTGCCGAACACGCTGTCCGTGCTGATGCCGTTGAACAGCACGTTCAGGTAGCCGGCGTGCCGGGCCTCGATCAGCGCGATGGACGCGGCGGCGGCCAGCACCTGCCGGCTGAAGATGACGGGAGCGGCCCCGGCGTACGCGCCCACCCCGGTGTTCTCCAAGGCCAGCGACACGGTGGCGAACGCCGTCACGTTCGGCTGGCGGATGCCCTTGAAGTTCGGCTTCGGCCGCGGCGTCCCGCCGAGGTTCGTGATGAGGCCGACGACGGCGGTGACGTGCGCGTCCTCGTGGTCCTGGATGGCCTGGAACTGGGCGCGGTTCCAGTTCGGGTACAGGTCCGGGGGGCCGCCGTTGCCGGCCCGCGCCGTCCCGCCGGTCAGGCCGACGCCTGCCACGGCCGCAGCCGCCGTCGCCGCCATCCCGCCGGTCAGGAACCGCCGCCGGTCGGCCGCGCCGCCCGTCTGGGTTTTCTCAGTCATGGTTGAACTCCACTGGTGAAAGAAGGGAAGAGAAGGAAACGCGCCGCCCGGCTCGACTAAGCCGGGTGGCGTGGCTCGGTGATTAGCCGACGTTCAACCCGCCGAGGGCCGTCGGGCCGAACGGGAACAGGTCGGCCAGCGGCGCGAGGTTCCCGGAGATGACGGACTGTCCGCCGAACACCCGCAGGCGGGCACCGCCGGTCAGCCCCGGCCCGGTGATCGGGTCGGTCGATCCGTCCCCGGTGATGTCGGCCGCGGCCACCTTCACCCCGCCGGTGAAGCTCGGCTCGTACGCGAAGAAGCTGGCCGTGGCGGACGGGCTGCCGGCCAGCGAGCGGCCGTCGAACACCAGCACCCGCGGCCCACCGCCGCTGCCGGCCCCGGTCAACAGGTCGGCCCGGCCGTCGCCGTTCACGTCCCCGACGCCCACGTTGACGCCGCCGGTGAACCCTTGGCCGAAGGCGAAGAAGCTGGCCACCAGGTTCAGGTTGTTGCCGTCGAACACCGCCACGCGCGGCCCGCCACCGGCCTGCGCCCCGACGGCGATGTCGTCGAACCCGTCGCCGGTGAGTTCGCCGGACGCCACGTTCACCCCGCCGAAGAACGTCGGCTGGAAGGCGAAGAAGTCGCGGATGATGTTCTGGGTGCCGGTGCCGGTGGTCAGCGCCTTGCCGTCGAGGACGATCACCCGCGGCCCGCCGCCGGTCCCGGCTCCGACGATCAGGTCGTCGTACCCGTCCCCGTTCACGTCCCCGGCGGCCACGCTCACCCCGCCGGTGAACCCTTGCCCGAAGGCGAAGAAGTCGGCCATCGCCACCAAGTTGCCGGACGCCAGCGCCTGCCCGTCGTACACCGTCACGCGCGGCCCGCCGCCGCTGCCGGCTCCGACGATCAGGTCGTCGAACCCGTCCGCGTTCAGGTCGCCGACGGCCACCACGGCCGCCCCGGCGAACCCGCCGCCGAATGCCGCGAAGGACGCGACCGACGCGCCGCCGTTGACGTCGTATACGGCCACTCGGCCGCCGATCCCGGACCCGGTCGCGTAGAACCGGGTCGGGGTGACGGCGGTGACCCCGGCCGGCGGGGTCGTGCCCGGCGTAGCGGCCACGATCTGCGGGATGGTCACCGTCGCCGAGGTGGTCGCGCCGAGGACGGCCCCGTTGGTCGGCGCGCTGAGGGTCAGGGTGAACGTCTTCTCCGGGCTGGCCGGGCGGTCGCCGGCCGGGACGAGCAGGAAGATCGTCTGCGTCGTCACCCCCACCCCGAACGACAGGGTGCCGGAGTTAGGCAGGTAGTCCACGCCGGCCACGGCCGTCCCGTCGGCGGTCGTGTAGTTCACCGTCACCGCCTGGGACGCC
>JBBRUO010000342.1:0-6799 GCA_038247725.1 Gemmatales bacterium | reverse complement strand
GATCTGTGTTTGACCTCGCTTGTTACGGAGTCGGTTCCGGGCATTAATGCCCCACTTGGGCTGTCAAAGAACTGGGGCATGCCATATCGGACCGTTCTCTGACCCACGGTTCGGATCGAGCATGCCCCATGGATGGCGAGCTTAAACCCACTACGACACGCTGTCCAGCCGACTCGACCGGGACGCCCGAGGTGGACGCGCGTCAGGCGTTCGACGAGATCCTGCGGGGCTGCCGCACCAGCGACCGCCCCCATCCGGGCCTTCGAACAGGACTTGCTCGCGCGGCTGTTCGCCCTGGGCGGTTGGCGGGTGCGGCTGTTCCTGGCGTGTCGCCACGAGAGTCTGCACGCCCCGCCGCCCCCCGGCTTCCGCCGGGGCGACCCCCAGGCCCGACGCACCCGGAAGACGCTCTTCGGTCCGGTGACGTTCCTTCGTTCCCAGATGATCCGCCGGGTCGGCGGGACCGGGGTTTTCCCGCTCGACGTGGCGGTGGGTCTGACCCGCGACGGCTTCTCGCCCTGGGTGATCCAGTTCGTGACGCGACTGGCGACGCGGATGAGCTTCGCGTCGAGCCGATCCCTGTGCCGGTCGGTGTTGGGGTGGTCCCCGGTCGGCGGAGTCGTTGGTGGTGTTGGCGTTGGGGCTGGGGCTGGGGCGGGGGCTGGGGCTGGGGCGTTTGGCCGAACCGTTCGCGCGGCAACAGGCGGCCTTGGACAAGGGACGCCGGCCTGTCGGCCGGCGACGAAGGGCGTGGTTGGTGCCCCTCGTCGCCGACCGACAGGCCGGCTTTCGACTACCCGCTCCACTCAACCAACATCAGTGCCGGAACAGGAACTCGCGGGTGTTGAGGATGGCCCACACCACATCCTCCCACGCCTTCCGCTTGTCAGTGCCCTTGGCGACGTGGCCGAGCGCGGCCTTCGACTCCTCGCCGTCCGGCAGGCGGGAGAGCGCGACCATGTACAGATCGTTCAGGATTTCCGACTCGCCCTTCTTCGCCGCGAGCAGGCCGGCGAGGCGGTTGTTTGGGTTCTTCACCTTCTCATTCACGGTCGGGCCGTTGATCAGTTGCAGCGCCTGGGCCAAGTTGCCGTCGGACTCGCGCTCGCACTCGCAGGCCAGTTCGCGGGCCGGCTGGCCGAACGTCTTCAGGAACGCATGGTTCACCTCGCCGTCCGGCAGTTGGATCGCCCGCGTGCCGCTGGGCAGCCCGGCGAACTTCTCCGGCAGGCCGGTGAAGTCGCACAGCGCGTCGAGCAACACCTCGGCCGGCAGCAGTTTGGTGACGGCGTGGCTGAAGTATTTGGCGTCGTCCTTGTTCGTCTCGTTCGGGACGGCGGAAAGCTGGTACGTCCGCGACTTCAGGATGGTGCCGATGAGCCGGCGGAGGTCGAACTTGTTGTTGGCGAAGTCCGCCGCCAGGGCGTCCAGCAAGTCGTCGTTCGCGGCCGGGTTACTCTCCCGGAAGTCGTCCACCGGGTCCACGATGCCCTTGCCCATCAGGTGGAACCACACCCGGTTGGCGACCGACTTGGCGAAGAAGGCGTTGCCCGGCTTGGTCAGCCAGTCGGCGAAGGCGGCGCGGCGGTCGGCGTCCGGGGCCACGTTCGCATCTCCCGAACCGGGGAACCGCGGCTTCATCACCTGCCCGGTGCGGGGCTGCGTCACCTCGCCGGTGCGGAGGGCGATCACCACCTCGGCGGTTGTGTTCGGCTTCGGCTTCGCCCCACCGACGGCCGGCTCCGGCTTCGTCTTCACGCGGGCGAACACCGCCGACAGCCCGTAGTAGTCGTCCTGCGTCCACCGCTCGAACGGGTGGTTGTGGCACTTCGCGCACTGCATCCGCACGCCCAGGAACAGTTGCGCGGTGCTTTCGGCCAAAGACATCGGGTCCTTGGCAATGCGGTAGTAGTTGGCCGGCGGGTTGCTGTAGGTGTTGCCGGTGGCGGTGAGCAACTCCGTCACCACCTCGTCGAACGGCACGTTCAGCGCGAACTGCTCGCGGAGCCACAGTTGCATGCCGGTCGAGCCTTTCAGTTGGATCGTCTTGCGGCTGGACCGCAGCACGTCGGCCCACTTCAGCGCCCAGAAGTCGGCGAACTCCGGCAGGGTCATCAACTTGTCGGCCAACTTGTCCCGCTTCTTCGAGTCCGTGTCGGCCAGGAACGCGGTGGCCTCGGCGGGGGTCGGCATGCGGCCGACGGCGTCGAGGTACGCCCGGCGGACGAACTCGTGATCGGTACACAGGTCGCTGGGCAGGATGGTCATCTGCTTCAGCTTGGCGAACGTGTGCGTGTCCACGAAGTTGTTGACGGGCGGGTTCGGCCAAACGAACCCGTCGCGGGGTTCGAGGTACGTCAGCCGGACGCTGACCATCTCTTCCAGGTAGCGGCAGAGGATGGCCACTTCGCCCGGCCCTTTGAATTCGACCAGGCCGTTCATGTCCACGTCGGCGACGGCCGGGTCGGAACTGCTGAAGTTGGTCAGCCGGGTGACATCGCGGGTGGAGTCGTCGGTGAAGGTGGACACGACCGCCAGTTGCTGCCACTTCGACGGCGTGAGCAACACGCGGGAGCCGGGCAGCACCTCGATCTTCTTCACCGCTGGCAGGGTCTTCGGGTCGTCCTGCAATCCCTGGGTGAGCCAATCCGAGATCGCCACGGCGGGGACACTCTTCGGAGAGAACCGCGTGCCGCCCTCGTGGGGCACTTGGCCGAGGGCTTTCAACAGGGTGAGCGATGCGGCGGGGTTGTGCTTGTCCGACCGACGGCCGAACTGGTCGCGGGTGAGTTGGGTGAAGTCGGCGGCCGGGTCGAACCCGCGGAGGCTGAGCTTGAACCCGTTCTTGCCGCTGGGGGTGCCGTGGCACGCGCCCATATTACACCCGCCGACGTTCAGCGCGGCGACCACGTCGTGACGGAAGCTGACCGGCTTGGCGGCGGCAAAGTCCGTCACCGTCACCGACACCGTGGCCGACTTGCCGCCGGCGGTGATCGTGACCGTCGCGGTGCCGTTCTTCGCCCCCCGCAGGAACAGCCCGTCGGAGACGGAAAGGATGTCGGCCGGCGAGACTTCGATGGCGGCGAATGGGGTCAAGTCCCGCACCTGCCCGTTGGCGTATCTGCCGGTGACCACCAACTGGGACACGTCGCGCGGGCCGACCAGAACCCCGGCCGTGGGCGTCACGGCGAGTTCGGTCGGCTGGCCGATGACCGCGGCGCGGTCGGCCGGGTCGGAGGGTAACGCGGCGAATAGCGGCGCGGCGAACGCCAAGACGGCGACAGGGAAGAGTCGGATAGCGGCGGTCATGAGCGACCTCGGAGGGCGGAAGCGGGGACAGGCGGGCCGAACCGGCAGGCGATCCTAGCACGGATCGTGTTCTAAGTTTACCGGTCCGAGCGAGCGGATGCGAGGGAAAAGACGGAGCGAAAGAGACCTCTCACACCTCACACCCGCGTAACGTTTTCCACCCGCCCCTGTATCCTCTGCCGTCCCACCGGCCGAATTCCCGCGCCCGCCGCGAACCGGATGCCGCCATGACCGCCGCTGATCGAGCCACCGTTGACCGACCGGCGTTCCTCGCCGGGGTGCGGGCGTCCGGGGTGATCGCGGCGGCGCGGCTGGACCGCGCGCTGTCCGACGCGACGTTCGCCCGCACGGCCCGCGAGGCGGCCGACCGACTCGTCACCGCCGGGGCGCTGACGCGGTTCCAGGCGGAGCGGCTGCTGGCCGGGCGGAGCGACGGGTTCGTCCTCGGCCCCTACGTCATCCTCGACCACCAGGGCAAAACCGCCAGCGGCCGGGTGTTCAAGGCCCGCCAACGGACGATGAACCGGCTGGTCGCGGTCAAGATGCTTTCGACCACCTTGACCGCGACCGACGAGGTGCGGGAGGCCATCCGCGCCGAAGCCCGGCAGGCGGCGAAGCTGGCCCACCCGAATCTCGTCACCCTGCTCGACGTGAACCAGACCGGCGACCGCATGTACTTCGTCGAGGAGTACCTGGACGGGGCCTCGCTAGCGGCGGTAATCACGGGCGGCCGGCTGACCGTCGCGCAGGCCGGCGATATCGTCCGGCAGGTGGCACTCGGTTTGCAACACGCCCACGAGAAGGGCGTGGCCCACGGGCGGCTGTCACCCGCCGCGATTCTGCTCGGCAAATCGACCGGCGAGGCGTCCGACCGGCCACACGTGAAGGTGTCCGGATTCGGACTGGGGGGATTCGCGGCCGAACGCGAATCGCCCGCCGCCGACTTCGCTTACCGCGCGCCGGAGCCGTTCGCCGACCCGGACACGGCCACCCCCGCCGCCGACGTGTACTCCCTCGGTTGCGTGCTGTTCCACCTGCTGGCCGGCCACCCGCCAGTGTCTCCGGTGCCGCCGATCCGCTACATCCGCCCGGAGGTGCCCGCGGCGGTCGCGGCGCTGCTGGCGGCGATGCTGGCGGAGGGCCCCGCCGCCCGGCCGACGGCCGAAGAGGTCGCGCTTCGCCTGTCCCTGTTCAGCGAGGCGGTCACCGGCGAGGGCATCGACCTGAACATTCCCGCCGCGACGTACTCGCCGGCGACGTCCATTCTTCAATCCCAGTCGGTCGTGATGTCCCGCCCGCCGTCGGAGCCGTCGCCATTCGCCGGGATGACCCTCGGCATCAACACGCACGAGCGGACGCCGGTGGCCGTGCCGGTGACGCAGGGGAAAGGCAAGAAGAAGCCGACCACCAAGACGAAGCGGAAGAAGAAGCCGGCCCGCCTGCACCCGTTGACGGCCACCTGCGTGCTGTTGCTCATTGCGCTCGGCGTCACGTTCGCGCTGGTGTTGATGCTGCGGCGGGCGACGGCCGGCTGACCGCGTACACTGCCGATATGGCGACTCACACCCTGACCGCACGATGGATCTTCCCGGTCGCCGGGCCGCCGCTGGCGCGGGGCACCGTCACCGTCGAGGGGCCGGTCATCACCGCCGTCGAGCCGCACGGCGTCCGCGCGGCGGACGACGACCTCGGTAACGTCGCGCTGATTCCCGGCCTCGTCAACGCCCACACACACCTCGACCTCTCCGGCGCGCGGGGGTCGATCGCGCCGACCGACGCCGCACACTTCCCCGACTGGCTGCTGGCCGTCATCGCCTACCGTCGCGCCCGCACCCCGGAACAGGTGGCCGCCGACACCCGCACGGGACTAGCGGAGGCGCTGCGGTTCGGCACCACGCTGCTCGGCGACATCGCGGCCGATGGCGGCAGTTGGGACGCACTCGCGACCGCACCGCTCCGGGCCGTGATCTTCCGCGAGATGATCGGGCTTTCCCAGCAGCGGAGCGAAGACGCACTGGCGTCGGCCGGGGCGTGGCTGGCCGACCACCCGCCGACGGACACCTGCCGTCCGGGGCTGAGTCCGCACGCGCCATACAGCGTGAGGAAGGGGCTGTTCCCGGCGGCCGGCCACTTGTGCCAGAAAGGGAAGCACCCGATGGCGGTGCATTTGGCCGAGTCCGAGGCCGAGTTGGAATTGCTGTACCACCGCCGGGGACCGTTCGTCGCGTTCTTGAAGGGCCTGGGGTTGTGGGACGACGCCGAGTTGGCGGCCGGTTTCCCGGAGGTGATGGCCGTGTGCGACTTCCGCCAACCGCGGCTGTTCGTCCACGGCAACCGTCTGCCGCCGACGGTGCGCATCAGCCGGGGCAGTGCCATCGTGTATTGCCCGCGAACTCACGCCGCGTTCGGCCACCCGCCACACCCGTTCCGCAGTTTCCTCTCTCAGGGTGCCACCGTCTGCCTGGGCACTGACAGCCTGGCGTCAAACCCGGACCTGGACCTACTGGCCGAAGCGCGATTCGTTCGCGCCCGCGCGCCGGACTTGCCGGGGGACGTGCTGTTGAAGATGGCGACGCAATCCGGGGCCGAGGCGCTCGGTTGGGGCGACGAGTGCGGCACCCTGGAACCCGGCAAGTCCGCCGACGTGGTGGCCGTGCCGTTGCCGGACACCGACGCCGCCGACCCGCACGAGTTGCTGTTCGTCGATTTCCCCGCCGCCCGCCGGACGATGTTCCGCGGGCAATGGCGGTCTTAGGCATTGGCGGGAAAGAAAACCACCAGTTGAGGGGAGCGAGGGCTGTCTTCCCCGTGGCCTGACTCTCCAGAGCTGTCTATTACCCACATCTTGGGTATCTGGGTATGGTATGGCTGGGTCTCGTCACGGAGAGCGGTCATGATCATCGACGCCACGGACTGGGCCGTCTCGGAGTTCGAGGGGACGCCGGGGCTGGAGAAGCGGTTGCGCGACCGCCTCATCGACACCGCCGCCGGCCTCGCCGACCAGCCGCCCGGCGCGTCCCTCCCCCAACGCTTCGCCTGGGCCGAACGGAAGGCCGCCGACAACCTCATCGACCGCGCCGCCGAACGCCCCGACGACCTCCAGGCCGTCCACCGCCAACGCACCCGCGACCGCATGGCCGCCGCCCGCACCGTCCTCGTCATCCACGACACCACCACCCTCGACTTCTCCTCCCACCCCGTCGTCGCCGACTCACTCGGGCCGATCGGCGACGGCGGCGGCCGCGGGTTCCTCCAACACAACAGCCTGGCCGTGATTCCCACCCCTCGTCAGGTGTTGGGCCTGGCGTACCAACAGGTCGTGGTCCGGCAGGACGCTCCCGACCGGGAGACCGCCGCCCAACGCCGCCAGCGACCGAAGGAGTCCCGGCTTTGGGTCCAGGGGATCGAGGCGATGGGGCGGCCGCCCGAGGGATCCCGGTGGGTGGACGTGGGCGACCGGGGGGCCGACCTGTATGAGGCGATGGTGGCG
>JBBRUO010000341.1:0-6799 GCA_038247725.1 Gemmatales bacterium | reverse complement strand
GGGAAAGACCTCACCCCCCGGCCCCCTCTCCGTCCCGGAGAGGGGGCCGGGGGGTGAGGTCTTTCGACTTGCCAGAAAGTTTTGCCAGACCCCCTAGCACGGCGGGAGTGCGATTGCCGCGACGGGAGGAGACGGCGTGTCTGGGGTGCCGCGTTGGGGACGCTAATCAGGTCAGCCGTTGGTGCCGACGAACGGGTTGCTCAGTTTCTCCAGGCCGATGGTGGTCGGCGGGCCGTGACCGGGGAACACCCGCGTCTGGTCCGGCAGAGTCCACAACTTCGCCTCAATGCCGGCCTTCAATAGCTCGAAACTGCCGCCGGGGAAGTCGGTGCGGCCGACGCTGCCGCGAAACAACACGTCCCCGCCCAACACAATGAGCGGGTCCGTGCCTTGAATGGCGAACACCACATGCCCGGCCGAGTGCCCCGGAATCTCGGCCACGTCCATTTCCAGGCCCCCGACTGTCAGCGTCTCGCCGTCGCGGACCAAGCGATCCGCCGGCGGGCTGACAACTGGGTCGCCGAACCCGGCACTCAGGTTCAACACGGGATTCGTCAGCATGGTCGCGTCCCCGGCCCCGATGATGAGCGGGGCGTTCGGCGACCGCTCCTTCATGGCCGCGTTCCCGGCGATGTGATCGACGTGCCCGTGCGTGCAGAGGATGGCCGCGAGGTGCAGGTTGCGGGCGTCCAGGAAGGCGAAGATCTTGTCCGGTTCGAACCCCGGATCGACGACCACCGCGCGGTCGCTGCCGTCCGCCCAGACGACATAGGAATTCTGCCCGAACGGCCGCGACTCGATCCCGTGGACGTGGACCTTCATGGCGGGCTCCGGGTGGGTGCGAAAGGGTCGGGTTGTTCTACGCGAATCCGCCGGCCGGTGCGGACGCCGTCGCATAATACCCGCATGACCGCCACCGACCCGCCGCCGCTGCTGGTGTTCGCCGACGACTGGGGCCGCCACCCGTCCAGTTGCCAGCACCTGATTCGACAGGTGCTGGCCCGCCGCGCGGTGTGGTGGGTGAACACCATCGGCACCCGTCCGCCGCGGCTCGACTGGTCCACAGTGAAGCGGGCGACGGGGAAGTTGCGGGCGTGGGTGGGGTTGTCCCCCTCATCCGTGGGCGAGGGGACTCTTCCCACCTCCCGTCAGCGAGGGGAGGTGTTTCAAACCGCCTCGGTGATCCCGCAACACCATCCGACTGTCCTCTCGCCGAAGATGTGGCCGTCGTTCCGGTCCGGGGTCGCCCGCGGGTTGAACCGCCGGTTGCTGCTCCGCGCGCTGCGGCCGTTAGTGGAACGGATGCCCCGCCCGCCGGTGGTGGTGACGACGCTGCCGCTGGTCGCGGACCTCGTCGGCCGGTTGCCCGTCGCCAAATGGGTGTATTATTGCGTGGACGACTTCAGCGTGTGGCCCGGCTACGACGGCGCGACGATGCTGCGGATGGAGCGCGAACTGGTGCCGAAGGTGGACACGGTGGTGGCCGTGTCGGAGACACTGCAACGGCACGTCGCGGAACTCGGCAAGCCAGCGCACCTCCTCACTCATGGCGTCGATCTGGAACATTGGGCCGCGCCGCCGTCGGCGGAGGTGCCGGCGGAGTTCGCCGGGCTGGAGCCGCCAATCCTCCTGTTCTGGGGCGTCATCGACCGGCGGATGGACACCGCCTTCGTCCGCGAGTTGAGCACTTCACTCACGGTCGGCACGGTGGTGCTGGTCGGGCCGAAGGAAGACCCGGACCCGGAACTGTTGCGGTTGCCTCGCGTGGTCACCCGCCCGCCTGTGCCGTTCGCCCGCCTGCCGGAGTTGGCCGCCGCCGCATCGGTCCTCGTCATGCCGTACATCGACGCGCCGGTGACGCGGGCGATGCAGCCGCTGAAACTGAAGGAATACTTGGCCACCGGGAAGCCGGTGGTCGTGCGGTCATTGCCGGCCACCGTGCCGTGGGCGGACGCGGCGGACGTGGCGGAGACGGCCACGGCGTTCGCTACGGCGGTGCGCTCGCGGGTGACGGCGGAACTCCCCGACACCCAGCGGACGGCCCGACTTCGACTGACAGCCGAAAGTTGGGCCGGGAAAGCAGTCGCGTTTGAAAGTTGGGTGAATTCGGACTCACCGGCTTCCATCCCGTAAGCCGTGAGCTACATCATTGGCGACGGGTCCGATCCGCATCGCGTTCCGACCGATGGGTCGCCCCCGTTCACCGACACCCGCGCGCGCCCCTGGACTCCCCGTGAGTCGTGGCCCTCGCGGGTGTTGCCATTTTCGTGCCGTTCGCGGTGCACCGCAAAATTATTCCCCAAAACCTATCCAATCCAATCCGGATTTTCGTAATAAGCTAAACAAGTCGAAGTTCACGCCCGACCTTCGACGCTTCTCATCTGGGTACACCTCGTGCCGCCCACGGATATCCCTGGCATCCTCGACGCCTTGCCCGTCGCCGTCTTGCGCCTGAATCAGGACTTGCGGGTCACCTACGCCAACCACCGCATCGCCGAGCTCCTCGGTACCACCACGGAACTGCTAGTCGGTCAAACGCCGACGGAACTCGGCATGACGCCCGACGTGTGGGGGCCGTGGGAGGAGGCCGCGCGCGCCGCGCTGACCTCCGGGACGGAAACGCGAACGGAATACCTGTGTCGGTCGGCCGGCCGAGAGCGGTTCGTTCAGTTCCGCTTCGTTCCCGACCCGACCGACCCGTCGTTCGTACTCGCCGTCGCGCTGGTGAACGACGAAGTTCACTCCCTCCGCGCCGCGCTCGCCGACACCACCCAACGGTTCGATGCGTTCATGGACGCGATGCCGGTGATCGCCTGGCTCCGCGATTCGACCGACCGCTATGTGTACGTCAACCCGGCGTACCTGAAGGTGAGCCACGGGACGGCCGACGACTGGGTGGGCAAGCACCCGGCCGAGGTGTGGCCGGCGGAGGTGGCCGAGCAGTTCCTGGCGAACGACCGGCGGGCGGCGGAGGGCGGCGCGGTGGTGGAGGTGCATGAGTCCGCCGTCGCCCCGGACGGCACGCACCGCACCTGGATGAACGTCAAGTTCTCGTACCAGGACGCGGCCGGCGAGCGGTATTACGGCGGCGTCGGGGTGGACGTCACCGACCGGCTGCGGATCGAGCAGGAGCGGCGGACGCTGGAGCGGCAGTTATATCAGGCGCAGAAGCTGGAGAGCCTCGGCGTGATGGCCGGCGGGGTGGCGCACGACTTCAACAACCTGCTCACCGCCATCATCGGCAACATCGCCCTGGCCAAACTGCAACCGGCCGCCGCCGGCCAGGTGTCGGACTACCTGCACCGGGTCGAAACGGCGGCGGTGCGGGCGGCCGAGCTGTGCCAGCAGATGCTGGCGTACACCGGTCGCGGGCACCTGGTCGTCCGCGACCTGGACCTGAACGAACTGTGCCGCGAGATGAGCCAGTTGTTCGGCACCGTCATCTCCAAGAAGGCGGTGGTGAAATACTCCCTGGCGGACAACCTGCCGACCGTCCGCGGCGACCCCACCCAACTGAGGCAGGTGCTGCTCAACCTGGTGACGAACGCGGCCGACGCCATCGACGTGACGAGCGGCGTCATCACCGTCACCACCGGCACCCTGGTGGCGGACTCGAAGTACCTGGACGAACTCAGCCTGAGCAAGCACCTGACGCCCGGCCTGTACGTCACCCTGGAAGTGTCCGACACCGGCGGCGGGATGGACGAGGGGACGAAGGCGAAGCTCTTCGAGCCGTTCTTCACCACAAAGTTCACCGGGCGAGGGCTGGGGTTGGCCGCCGTCCAGGGCATCGTCCGCGGGCACCGCGGGGCGATCAAGGTGTACACCCAGATGGGAAAGGGGAGCACCTTCAAGGTGCTGCTGCCGGCATCCGGGGTGGCCCTGCCGGTCGCCGCCCCGGACGCCCTCGCGAGCCGCGCCGGCCGCGGGCGGACCATTCTGGTCGTGGACGACGAGGAGGCCATCCGCACCCTGACGGGGAAAATCCTGGAGAGGGCCGGGTTCAACACGCTGACGGCGGGCGACGGGGTGGAGGGGGTGAACGTGTTCCGCGACTTCCACCCGCAGATCGCCGCCGTCCTGCTCGACCTGACGATGCCGAAGCTGTCCGGCGGGGACGTGTTCCGCGAGTTGCGGCGGATCCGCGGGGACGTGAAGGTGATCCTCACCAGCGGTTACGGCCGCCAGGAGGCCACCACCGGGTTCGAGGGGAAGGGGCTGGCCGGGTTCGTGCGGAAGCCGTTCCGGGCCGAGGAACTGCTCGACATGCTCTTCCGCACACTGGACGGGTGACGCGATTCTCGACGGGTCACGACCCCGTCAGCGCGCGGATCGCGGCGGCGGCCGTCTCGCACTCGGCCCGCGACACGTTCAGGTGCGTGCAGGCCCGCACGGTGGTCTCCCCCAGTGCCGACATCAGCACCCCGCGTTCTTTCAACCGCCGGGACACGTCTTGCGGCGAGCCGAGCTTCGCCCGGTCCACCTCGAACCAGACCAGGTTCGTTTCCACGTTCTCCGGCACCAGCTTCAACCCCGGCACGTCCCGCACGGCGGCCGCGATCCACTTCGCGTTGGCGTGGTCTTCCGCCAACCGCTCGACGTGGTGGTCCATCGCGTGAATGCACGCCGCCGCCAGGAAGCCGGCCTGCCGCATCGCCCCGCCGAACAATTTGCGGTACCGCCGCGCCAGCGTGATGTGATCCTTCGTCCCCGCCAGCGCCGACCCGACCGGCGCGCCGAGACCCTTGCTGAAGCAGACGCTCACGGTGTCGAAGTGCGTCGCCCACTGCCGCGCGGGAATGCCCGATGCGACGACGGCGTTCCACAGCCGCGCGCCGTCGAGGTGCAGGGCCAGTTTCTGCCCCCGCGCCCACGCCGAGATCGCTTCGACGGACGGGTACGGGTGGACGGTGCCGCCGCCGCGGTTGTGCGTGTTCTCCAGCCACACCAGTCGCGTCGGCGGGCTGTGGATGTCGTTCGGCCGATGCAGCGCGGCGAGTTGTTCCAGGCTCAGCAAGCCGTTCACCCCGTCCAGCGGCCGCACGGTGACGCCGCTGAGCGCGGCCGGTCCGCCGCCTTCCCACAGGATGACGTGGCTGGTCGCCTCGCACACCAACTCCTCGCCCGGCCGGCAGTGCAGGCGGACGGCGATCTGGTTGGCCATCGTCCCGGCCGGCACGAACAGAGCCGCTTCCTTGCCCAGGTACGCGGCCACCTTCTCTTCGAGGGCGTTGACGGTCGGGTCTTCGGCGTACACGTCGTCGCCCACGGCGGCGGCGAACATGGCCTCCCGCATGGCGGCGGTGGGCACGGTGACGGTGTCGGAGCGGAGGTCGATCATGGTGGCGTAAGCAGAGGTCGGAATGCCGGTGCCGGTGTTCGTTCCCCGACCCGCGCGGTATCACACCCTCACTCTATTCCTCCTCGTGCGGGTGTGTTGCGATGGCCGACATTCGGGCGTTTCGCGGGTTCCGGTACGACCTCGGCAAGGTCGGCGCGCTGTCCGACGTGGTGTGCCCGCCGTACGACGTGATCGACGCGGCCCTCCAGCAGCAACTGCTCGATAAGAGCCCGTTCAACGCCGTCCGCCTCGAACTGACCCCGGAGTTGCCCGGCGACGACGAGCAGGAGAACAAGTACGTCCGCGCCGCGCGGACGCTGAAGGAGTGGACGTTCGGCGACACCCTGAACCAGGACAGCGGCCGCAGCCTGTACGTCTACGAGCAGGTGTTCACGGTCGAAGGCACCACGTACACCCGCCGGGGGTTCCTGGCCCGCGTGCGGCTGGAGCCGTTCGGCAGCGGTCGCATCTTCCCGCACGAACAGACCATGTCCGGCCCGAAGGCCGACCGGCTGAAGCTGTACCAGGCGACCGGGTTCAACATCTCCCCGGTGTTCGGCATCTACCCGGACGCCGGCGGGGAGGTGGCGGCCGTGCTGGAAGCCCTGTCCCGTACCGCCCCGCCGACCACCGCTACCGACCACCTCGGCGTCGTCAACCGCCTGTGGGCGGTGTCCAACTCGGCCACCATCGCCAAACTGATCGGCCTGCTCGGGCCGCAGCCGGTGTTCATCGCGGACGGCCACCACCGGTACGAAACCGGGTTGAAGTACCTCGACGAGCAGACAGCCGCCGGGGACATCCCCGACGACGAACACCCGGCCAACTTCTGCCTGATGATGCTGGTCGGCATGAGCGACCCCGGCCTCATCATCCTGCCGACGCACCGGCTGGTGAGCGGGTGGCCGGGGCTGACGGCGGACAAAGTGGAGGCGGCCATCGCCCCCGCGTTCAACGTCGTCGGCCGGTTCGACACCGCCGAGGCATGCTGGGAACACGTCCAGCTCGAAGACTCGCAATCGGTGCTGGGGTTTGGTACCGTGGCCGACGGCAAGTGGATCGCCGCGAAATTGCGGGACGTGGCCGCGATGGACGCCGTGGCCGCGGATCAGTCCGAGGCGTGGCGGGGGCTGGCGGTGAGCATCCTGCACAAGTTGGTGCTGGAGAAACTGCTACCGGGCGGGACTTGCAAGTACGTCCACCTGCTCAAGGAAGTGGCGGACGCGGTGGCGGCGAAGGGGTGCGACCTGGCCTGCCTGGTGCCGCCGTGCGGGATGGAGCACGTCGAGGAGATCGCCGGCAACCGCGAGAAGATGCCCGCGAAGTCCACGTACTTCTACCCGAAGATTTTGACGGGCATGGTGCTGCACTCGCTGAAGAAGGAGTAAACGCAAGGTCGTCCGCACTCTCCGAGTGCGGTCTTGTCCGAACCGCACTCGGAGAGTGCGGACGACCTTG
>JBBRUO010000340.1:0-6800 GCA_038247725.1 Gemmatales bacterium | reverse complement strand
TGCGTGCTGAAGACTCCCCCCCCGCCGCCGCGCGGCGACCACCCCTCAACGAGTTGAGGTGTGGAGAATCTCCCCCCCCCTTCCCGCCGGGGGGCGGGGGGACCGGCGGACAAACCGTCACCGGAATCCCGGCCGCGGTCGCCCGTTCCACGCCGAAAGCGTCGGGGCGGCTGGACACGACACCTACGATGGAAGCGGACAGCCGCCCGTCGGCCACCCGGTCGATCAGGTTTTGCAGGGTGCTGCCCGAACCGGACAACAGGACCGCCAATCGTGGTATCATGGTTGTGCCGGCTTCTCTGGATGGAATCGCCCGGTTGTTTTATGCTGACCGGTGCGAATTCCGACGCCACGGCGGGGCAACCGACGGATGAACCCTCTGCTACCCGAACTGACGCGCCGGTTCGACTCGACGAAACCGGTCGGCTACCTGAACTTCTCCGACGGGCGGGCGGACCCCAAATTCCGCGGCCTGTTGGCCGAGGCGTTCGGCCTGCTGTACGAGCGGGGCGACCCCACGCCGTGGACGACCGTCGGCGACTGGCTGCTGGCCGCGTGCGGGGAGCTGCGGACCGGCGGGTCAGCCGCGTTCAAGGACACCGCGCAGGCCGAAGCGGTGATCGCGGTGGCGTTCCACGAGCTCCCGCCGGCGTACCGCGCGCACCACCTGGACCTGCTCGCGCACCAAACCGACTTCGCCCTGTTCACCCCGTTCTTCCTGGCCCGCGCGTGCGAGGCCGCTCTCGCCGAGCGGGCCGCCGGCACCCCGCCGGGGCAGACCGTCGGGCGGTGCCTGCTGACGCTGAACGACTTCGTCGGCTACCGCCCCATCGCGCTCCTGGAAACCCGCCCGCAGACCGACTTCTACCCGCACGAGAAAGTCTGCTCGATCCCACTGTACTTCCGCGGCGTCGGCGCCGCCCCCGGCCCGTACTCGGACATCGTGACGGCCGGCCTGGGGCTGCTGACGCAGACCGACGGCGACCTGCTGGAGGAAGCCTGCCTCGACCCGGAGCGGTTGGACGAGGTGTCGGTGGACCCCCGCGCGACGGACCACTTCCACCCGGTCAACAAACGGCCGAACGTGCTGTTCGGCGAGTGGGACCCGCACCGCATCGACGGCCGCGGCTACTACCGCCGGTTCGTGGTGCGGCAGGGGACGCTCGACGCGCTGGTCCGCTGGTCCCTGGTCGGCGCGACCGGCAAGAAGGTGACGCCCGGCATGGCCCCGAACCCGGATCGCCTGTTCGAGGCGTCGGCGGTGCTGGCCGGCACCATCTTGATGGGCGCGGGCATCTGCGGCACCGGGCCGACTCACTACGACAGCACCGTCACGCTCACGAAGTTGGTGCAGAAGATCGCCCGCTTCCGGGACAAGTTCTACCAACTGCTCCTGGACTCGCTGGACACCGACTTCGGCCGACAACTGAAGGCCGAGGCGGAGAAGCTGAAGCAGCCGTTCGGCGGGGTGCGGCAGTCGCTCAACCAGGCCATCGCCGCCGAGCGGGCGCTGCACCTGCAGGAGCGGCGGCTGGCGGTGCTGTTCGCCGCGATGGGCTACCCGGCCGCCGCCCGCGCCCGCGCCGCCATGATCCCCGCGCCGGCCGCCCGCCTGACCGCCGAAATCCGCCTCCGCCAGACCGCCGCCCAGCACGCCGTCCGCGCCGAGCGGCCGGGCGACGTGCCGATCCTGCTGTCCGAAGCCGAGAGCCTGCTGCGGCGGGGCATCGAGTGCGGGGCGCTCATCGACCCGTGGAACATCCTCGGCTTCCAGGGGTTGTTCCCGACGTTCGCCGACCGCGGCGACACCGTCCGCGACCCCCGCGCCGAGGAACTCATCCTCACCGTCGGCCGCCAGTTCGACACCTACGCCCAGGCACTCGCCGCCGCCTCCGCCGCCAACGACCGCCGGCTGGTGGCCGAGTTGCGGGTGGAGATGCAGGACCTGTCCGGGTGGTGGGACCAGTTCGCCACGCCGACCGTCGCCGAGATGCCGAAGGTTCACGGCGGGGAGCGGGCCGAGGCCGCCGACCACGTGGCCAACGCGCTCAAACTGTGGGCGTCCGACGGCGCGTCCGACCCGTCGTTCTGGCGGAACCACCTGGACGGGTTCAAGACGCCGTCCGCCTTCGCGCAAGTCATCGAGGCGCTGATCGAGCACGGCGACTATCAGGCGGCGATGGCCCTGCTGGTGACGTGGCTGGGGGAGTCCGACAGCGTGCCGCTGCAAGACCCGTCGGCGTCGCTCTTCCGCCTGACGTTCCGCTGGCTGCGGGGGCTGACGAACGCCGACGCGATCCCCATCGCCGACCGGGCCGCCCTCGCCCGCCGCTTCTTCGAACTGCTGGAATCGAACGCCCTCGACCGCTGGCAGGTGCCGGAGGTGCTCGGCGGCAACAGGTCGAAGGACGACGACTTCGACGATGACGACGACGACTTCGACGGTGATGACGACGACGATGACGACGACAGCGGCGAGTTCTCCTCGGCCTACGAGGGGATGACGTACAAGGACTCGACCGACGACGGGTTCGAGGGGTCCGTCGCCGACGGCCCCGGTGGCGCGGAGGAACTGAGCGACTTCAGCCTGGACGCCGACGCCGAGCCGACCAACACCCGGTTGCGGTTTCTGGCCGCCGTCGCCCGGCTGTGGCGGCTGGCCGCGCGGCCGGACCTGTTCCCCGCGTCCAACGACCGCACCGCCGCCGAGGTGGTGTCCGGCTGGCTGAAGCAGGCCCGCGAGAACTTCTCCAAACTGCACCGCCTCGCGCAGACGCTGCACTCGTTCGCCATCCCGGAGCCGGTCGCGGGGGTGGAAGGGATCAGCGAGTACGACCGCCGCCGGGGGGTGAAAGGGCAACTGCTGGAAGCCACGGTACAAACCGCCGTGGAGACCGCCGCCGCCGCCCGCGCGCTGAACGCGGTGTTGTCGCGAGCCGTGGAACTGAACGACCCGAACACCGGGCCGACCGACCACCTGCCGGGGTGGGAGGCCGTCGCCGCCCGGCTCGAACGCGCCGTTCTGCGGGGCGACGCGGCCTCCGTGCGGCAGGTGCTGCCCACCTTCATCCGCGTCTTCCGCCACGAGCCGTTGCTGGTGTCGCCGCCGTCCGACGGCGGCCCGCCCGGACCCGCCGTTCGCGCCCAGACCGCCCAGCAGATGATCGAATCGTTGCTCGCCCGGTTGCCCCGTCTGGGGCTGCTCCGCGAGACGTACCAGATGGCCCAACTGGCCCGCGGCATGGAGCGGAACCAGATGCCCGACGGCCGGCGGGTGAGTTCGTTCGACGTGCTGTTCCGCACCGCCGTCACCGCCACCGTGGACGCCCTGCTGACCGCCGGCAAGGACTGGGGCGACGACGCCGCCGAGGACGGCCCGCTGGCCGCCGCGCTGCGACAGATCGCCGAGTCGTACCAGCGGCTGTGGGTGGATCACAGCCACACCCTGCGGCTGTCGGCCCTGGAAGCCGTCCGCGAGGATTCCGCCTGGGCGGACATGCGGACCTTCATCAAGGACTACGGCGGCGACCTGTTCACCGTCCGCTTCCTGACCCTGTCGAACGTCCGCGGCGTGTTGGGGCAAGGGGCCATCGAGTGGCTGGACCGCGAGGCCGCCCAGGGGGACGACGACGAGACCCGGCCGAAGTTGGTGGCGGACTGGGCGAACGACAACCTCGACCGGTCCAAGGTCGCCCGGCTGTTCGAGGTCGGGCTGTCGGCGCTCATGGAGCACTACGACGAGTACCGCGACTACAACACGACGACGACGCAGTCCGACTACGGCGAGAACCTGTACATCCTGCTCGATTTCCTCCGCCTGAAAGTCGGATACGACCGCTCGGCGTGGCTGCTCCGCCCGCTCGGGCTGGTTCACGAAGTGTTGTGCCGGCGGGGGTACGACCGGCTGGCGGCCAAGTGGCGGGAGTTCGTCTCCGCGAAGACGCAGCGGGTGGCGGACGAGTTGCTCGCCGAGTTGGGGCACAAGGAGGCCGAGCACGGCATCCGCCTCCGCACCGTCCGCGACCGGCTGGAGGAGCGGTTCGTGCAGCCGTTGCGGGTGGATCAGGCGGCGGCGCGGGTGGCCCGCGCGGCGATGGCGGCCCGCGACGGACAGCCCGAGGACAACCCGTCGTTCGCCGGGCTGCTGTCGGCCCTGCAACCGCTGGCCGAGGTGCCCATCGGCGTCGGCCTCGACGTGCCCGCGTGGGTCCGCCGGCTGGAGGACGAACTCCGCAAAGTGAAGATGACCGACCCGGACGAGGACGCCGAGGACGAGTCGCCGACGCACGGGGCCGACGAATACCCGCTGCCCCCGACCGGGCGGCTGGACTTCGACGAGTTCCGCCGGCAAATCCGCGAGTGGGACTCGCCCATCGGGGATTGAGGGAGGGCCGAGGCCGCCCGCAGGTCTGGCATGACGGAAAGACCTCACCCCCCGGCCCCCTCTCCGTCCCGGAGAGGGGGCCGGGGGGTGAGGTCTTTCCCAGCCTCCGGCAAGGCCAGAACTTCCGATTGCCCGAAAGATTTGCCAGACCCGCCTGGATGAAGAACAAATGACAGGTTAGCGCAACTGCTGGCTTCACGCCGGAGGCGTGGCGGACTGGAGCCAGGGGTGAGCGAGCGAAGCGAGCGGAACCCCTGGAAATCGTTGGGAAATGCAACGCACCCCGGAGGGGTGCCGGTCGGGGAGTCCGGCACCCCTCCGGGGTGCGAGAGAAATGCTGACCAGGGGTTTCACCCCCTGCTACACGCCGTCACGCCTCCGGCGTGAAGAATGCCCCCCCCCAACGGGTGGCTCGTCCCCGACAAGATGAGTACGGCACTGCGGCGAGGCTCCCGCCGAGCGAATGGTTTCCCCGGCTCGGTGGGAGCCTCGCCCTCCCGAAACGCAGATACCGCCAACCGGTTCGTGCCCCAGGCGGAACTGGCCCCGCCCGCCTTCACGCAATCTTCGCTTGCCGAGACTCCCCCTTCGCATTCAACAACACTTGCCCCTCGCGTCCCGTTTCTCGCAGGTGTTCGCCATGCTCCGTGTCCTCGCGCTTCTGCTTCTCGCCGCCCCGGTGTTCGCCCAGGTGCCCGCCCCAGCCGGCCCGGTGTCCCGCATCGCGTTCGGGTCGTGCGCCGACCAGAATAAGCCATGCCCCATCTGGGACAAACTGACCGCGACGAAGCCGGAACTGACGCTCATGCTCGGTGACACCATCTACGCCGACATCGAGAACGGCCGCTTGAAGAAGCCCGACGTGGCCAAGATTCAGAAGAGTTGGGACGAACTGGCCGCGCTGCCGGCGTGGAAGAAACTCCGCGAGTCGAGCTACGTGCTCGCCACCTGGGACGACCACGACTACGGCAACAACGACGCCGGCGTCGAGTGGGAACACAAGGACGAGGCGCAGAAGATCTTCCACGACTTCTTCGGCACCCCGGCCGACTCACCCCGGCGGAAGCAGAAGGGCATCTACCACGCCGAGACGTTCGGCCCGGAAGGGAAACGGGTGCAAGTCATTCTGCTGGACACGCGGTACTTCCGCACCCCGATCCGCAAGGCCGAGTATCGGTTGCCTGGCACCGGCATCCTGCCGTATCTGCCGACGACTGATGCCGACGCCACCACCCTCGGCGCGGAGCAGTGGAAGTGGCTGGAAGCGGAACTGAAGAAGCCGGCCGAGGTCCGCATCTTGTGCAGCAGCATTCAGTTGGTGAGCGACGACCACCCGTTCGAGAAGTGGGCGAACATGCCGAACGAGCGGAAGAAGCTGTACGACCTCATTAACAGCACCGGCGCGACCGGCGTGGTGGTGCTCAGCGGGGACCGGCACCTGGGCGAAATTTCGATGGACACCACGAGCGTCGGCTACCCGCTGTACGACGCCACCAGCAGCGGGCTGAACCAGGCGAGCCAGACGTTCCGCCTGCCGGAACCGAACAAGCAGCGGGTGTCGGCGATGCCGTGGGGCAACAACTACGGCACGATCCTGATTGACTGGGCGAAGCCCGACCCGCTGCTGTCGATTCAACTGCGGGACGAGGACGGCGACGTCGCCTGTCAGGTGAAGGTGCCGCTGAGCAAACTTCAGCCGAAGAAGGGCGCGGTGCCGGCCGGCCCGACTGCCCCCGCGCTGCCGCTGCCGGACGGCATCATCGCCCCCGCCGAGGCGATGAAGAAAGTGGGCGACGAGGTGACGGTACAATTCGCGGTGGCGACCGGCCGGGTGGTGAGCGACGGCAAGCGGATCCTGCTGAACTCGGAGAAGGACTTCCGCAGCCCGGCCAACTTCACGGTGGTGGTGAACGAGAAGGCGATGGCCGGCAAGTTCGAGAAGGCCACCTTCGACACCTTCCAGGGCAAGACCGTCCGCGCGAAGGGGAAGGTGACCGAGTTCCGCAACGCCCCGCAAATCCAGATCGACGACGCGGCGAACCTGGAGATCGTCGAGGCGAAGAAGGAGTGACGCCGGCGCGGGCGGCCTTCACGCAATCTTCGCCTCCCCTTCAACGGCCGCCTGTACATCAACCTCCGTGCCCACTTCCACGGAGGTCCCCCTCATGCGGTCCCTGTTGCTCGCCGCGCTGTTCGCGGCCCCGGCCCTCGCCGCGGACAAGAAGCCGCCGGTTCCCGGCCCGACCGAGACCGGCTTCCTGCTGCCCAACGGTTGGCACCTGACGCCGGCCGGCAAGCACCTCGTCACCACCGACCTGCCGCTGAACATCCTGCCGCTGAAGGACGGCAAGCACGCGCTCATCGCGAGTAGCGGGTTCAACAGCCACGACCTGCTACTGGTGGACATCACCGGCGA
>JBBRUO010000339.1:0-6801 GCA_038247725.1 Gemmatales bacterium | reverse complement strand
GGCGACAGTATCGCCGGCGACCCGGCACGATTCCAGACGGATTGGCACACGCGGCGGATTGCGACGACCGGTCACTTCTTCTCGACGGCCGGCGGCGGAAGCAGGATCGGCTGTTCGACGGCCGGTAGAACCTGAATCTGGATGCCGCCCGCCCCTTTCTGGATCGGCAGCACCTGAATACCGCCCGGCCGGACCCGCACCGGAGGCAGCGGGCGGACGCCCGGCTTGATGGTGGTCGCGCCGGTATTCGACAGGCCGACGAACTCCGGCGACACCAGCACCACCGTGTCCTCTTTGAACACGCGGGTGAAGATGGAGTCCACCCGCTTCCCGTCCGCCGACATCACCACCACCCCGCCGCCCTGCAACTTGGCCAGCGTTTCCTTCAGGTCCAGTTCCTTACCGGCGGCGGTGTACGCTTTCAACTCCTTCACGTCGCCCAGTTCGACGGTGGCGTACCGGGTTCGCTTCTGCTCGACCTCTTTCACGGCTGGGGGCGGGCCGCCGTTCGGGTTGATCGCGTTGCCGACGGCGACCGGCACCTTGACCGTATCGGTCCGCCGGACGGTAATCGTGATCTTGCCGTCCTGGCCGGGCTTGAGTTCGACCACGCGCGGGGCCGGGCCGGTGGGGGTCGTGTCCTTGGGAATTGGGGCGGCCGGCGACAGGGCGGCGAGAAGGAGAGAAGCGAGCATTGGAGAGCCTCCGGGGCGGATACTGGGATCTTTGCCAGACTACGGCCCCCCGTCGGCGAGGTCAACCGGGGTTGCCACCCGTCGGCGAGTTGCTTCGACCCGCCGCACGCGGTTCATAGAGTGAATGAAAGACACTGATTCGGGGTTCGACCATGACCGCCTCGCTCGCCGACATCCGCGCCAAAGTGACCGCCGGGGAACGCCTCTCGTTCGCCGACGGGATGACCCTGGAACAGTCCGCCGACCTGTTCACCCTCGGCGAACTGGCCAACGTCGTCCGCGAGCGGAAGAACGGCCAGGTCGCCTATTACAACGTGAACACGCACCTCAACCCGACCAACGTGTGCGTGTATCGCTGCCAGTTCTGCGCCTTCCGGGCCGACCTGAAGTCGGCCAAGGGCTACGTGATGAGCGACGAGCAGATCGTCGAGCGCGGGCGGCAGGCGGTGGCGCGCGGGGCGACGGAACTGCACGTCGTCGGCGGGCTACACCACCTGAAGCCGTATGAGTGGTACAAGAACATCATCCAGATTCTCCACGACACCAGCCCGACGCTGCACCTGAAGGCGTGGACGGCGGTCGAATGGGACTGGTTCCAGCGGCTCACCAAACGGCCGGTGACGGAGTTGCTGTTGGAAATGAAAGAAGCCGGCCTTGGTAGCCTGCCCGGCGGCGGGGCGGAAATCTTCAACCCGGAAGTGCGGTCGGTGTTGTGCGAACACAAGGCCGATTCGGACGAGTGGATCAAGATTCACCGGGCGGCGCACGGGGTCGGGCTGCGGTCGAACGCCACCATGCTATACGGCAGCATTGAGAAGCCGGAACACCGCATCGAACACCTGTTGATGCTGCGCGAACTTCAAGATGAGACCGGCGGGTTCCAGACGTTCATCCCGCTGGCCTTCCACCCGGACAACACCAAACTCAGCCACATCCCGAAGCCGTCGGGGCTGATGGACCTGAAGGTGATGGCGATCTCGCGGCTGATGCTCGACAACTTCGCCCACGTCAAGGCGTATTGGGTGATGCTGGGCCTGAAGACGGCGCAAGTGGCGCTGAGTTTCGGCGCGGACGACCTGGATGGGACCGTCGTCCATGAGAAGATTTACCACGACGCCGGGTCGGACTCGCCGCAGGAGTTGACGGTGGCCGAACTCCGGCGGCTGATCGCGGAAGCCGGCCGCGAGCCGAAGGAGCGAGACACGCTCTACAACGAAGTGATTCGCGACCCGGCCACGATCGGAGTCGGAACCGCGAGTGACGGCGGGCGAAGCCGGCGATTGACGCTGGTGTGAGCACATCAGGCGTTCGGGGGAAGGAAAACTCCCCGTGATGGGGGGTGTGAAGTCGTCTCACCGAAATCCACACCCTCCGCGAGACGACTGCACAAGTTGAAACGACTCAGGCCCGGCAACGACTTACGGCCGATTCCCGACTCGAGACGAATCACGGGAACGACAGATGTCCCCCGGACCCGTGCCCCAACCGGGTACACTTCCACCCGCCGAACGCCTGATACACGAACCCGCTGAGACTGTCCCATTCCACTTCGGGCGGGCGGGTCTTAACACCTCCCCTCGTTGAGGGGAGGTCGGTTGCGGCACCCCCACTCGGTCCACGATGGGATCGCGTGATCGGGTTCGTGTATCAGGCGTCCGGCGGGTAGAAGTGTACCCGCTCGCGGGAATGGGAACCGCATCCCTCTTCAGACCGAAGGGCTGAAAACCAAGACACGCACCGGCGTGAGTAAAATTCCTGCGGCCCAACGCCTTAACCCAGCACCTCTTTGACCACGCGGCCGGACACGTCGGTCAGGCGGAAGTCGCGGCCGGCGTGCTTGTACGTCAGCTTCTCGTGGTCGAGGCCGAGCAGGTGCAGCAGGGTCGCGTGCAGGTCGTGCATGTGAACCTTGTTCTCGACGGCGTAGTAGCCGAAGTCGTCGGTCGCGCCGACGACGGTGCCGCCCGCCGTGCCGCCGCCGGCCAGCCACATACTGAACGCATGGGGGTTGTGGTCGCGGCCGTCGCCGCCCTGCGCCGTCGGGGTGCGACCGAACTCGCCGCCCCACCATACCAGCGTGTCCTTCAGCAGGTCGCGCCGCTTCAAATCGGCCAGCAGCCCGGCGATGGGCTTGTCCACTTCCAGGGCGTTCTTGGCGTGGTCCTTCCGCAGGCCGCCGTGCTGGTCCCACTTGTAGCTGTGCGACACCTGCACGAACCGCACCCCGGCCTCGGCGAACCGCCGCGCGAGCAGGCACTGCCGGCCGAAGTTGTCGGTCGGCTCCTCGTCGATGCCGTACAGCGACTTGGTTTCCTTGGACTCGCCGGACAGGTCCATCACCTTCGGCGCTTCGCTCTGCATGCGGAAGGCCAACTCGAACGACTGGATCCGCCCGTCGAGCGCGGCGTCGGTGCCGGCGGCTTTCCGGTGCGTGGCGTTCATCTGTTGGAGCAAATCCAACTGCATCCGCTGCGACTCGGCGGACTTGCCGGTCATGGTGTCGGCGAACTTGAGCGTCTTCGCCTTGCTCCCGCTGTTGCCCAGTGGCGTGCCCTGGAACTCGGCCGGCAGGAACGCGCTACTCCAGTTCTGCACCCCGCCGTGGCCATAGGTCGGGCAGATCGTCACGAACCCCGGCAGGTTGGCGTTCTCGCTGCCGAGGCCGTAGTTCACCCAACTGCCCATGCTGGGGCGGATGAACGTGTCCGACCCGGTGTGAAGTTGCAACAGCGCCCCGCCGTGCGCGCTGTTGTCGGCGTGAATCGAGCGGATCACGCACAGGTCGTCGGCACGGTCACGGACGTGCGGGAACAGGTCCGACACCATCAGACCGGACTTGCCGCCCGGCTTGAACGCCCACGGCGACTTCAGCAAGTTCCCGGTGGCGGCGAACTGCACGCGGGGTTTGGTGCCGGGGAACGCCTTGCCGTCGAACTTCGTCAGCAGCGGTTTGTGGTCGAACGTATCGACCTGACTCGGCCCGCCGTGCATGAAGAGGAAGATGATTCGCTTGGCCTTCGGGGCGAAGTGCGGCTGGGGGACCGCCTTCGCCTGCTGCGCGAACAGTCCGCCGAGCGCGAGCAACCCGAACCCGTTGGCCGACGTGCGGAGCATATCGCGGCGGGTGACGACGGGCGCGAAGGACCGGCAGAAGTGGTGGGGGATCGTCATGCGAGGTGCCGGGGTGGGGTGGGAGGAGCAATGAAATTGTAGCTCTTCGACGCGGCGCGGGGCCGAAGAAACCGTCCCGTCAAACGGAACGCGGATGACACGGATCGCAGGCAGGATCAAAGCCGGGATCGGACAAGGTTTGTATCTTTCCGATCCTCTTCATCCTGGGTTTGATCCGCGTCATCCGCGTTCCTCCGACTCGAACGTGTTCATTCATCACCCCACCCGAATCACCACCTTCCCGAAGTGGCTGGCAGACTCCACGTGTTTGAAGGCCTCGGCGAACTGGTCGAACTCGAACACGCGGTCGATGACGGGTTTCGTCGGGTGCGCGGCGAGGTGCTTGTTCAGGTCGGCGAATGTCGCCCGGCTGCCAACGTAGATGCCGCGCAGGTTGACGGCCTTCATCGTCATCGGCAGCGGGTTGAAGGTGCTGCCGCCGGCCAGCACGCCGATGAGCGCGATCCGCCCGCCGTTCCGCACCGCCTTCACCGACTGCTCCAACGTCCCGGCCCCGCCGACCTCCACGACCAGATCGACGCCGGCTCCGTTGGTCTGGGTTTTCGCCCACGCCGCCCAGTCCGGCGTGGTCTTGTAGTTCACGCCCGCGGTCGCGCCCAAGGCCAGCGCCTTCACCAACTTTTCGTCACTGCCGGAGGTGGCCAGTACCGTCGCGCCGAGCGCCTTGGCGAACTGCAGCGCCAACATCGACACCCCACCGGTGCCCTGCACCAGCACCGTTTTCCCGGCGACGGAGAACCACGGCCAACCGGCGACGGCATTCCACGCGGTCACGCCGGCGCACGGCAGCGTCGCGGCCTCCTCGAAACTGAACCCGGCCGGGAACGGGATGACGCCGTGTTCGCTCAACACCACCTGTTCCGCCAACACGCCGTCGATGGCCCCGCCGAGGGCGGATTTTGCTGCCGCGTCGGTCGGGTCGCCGGACGGCCAGTCCTGGAAGAAGGTGCCGCAAACCCAGTCGCCGACCCGCACCGACTCGACGCCGTGGCCGACGGCCAGCACCTCGCCGGCGCAGTCCGAACAGGGCACGCGCGGCAGCGGCATCTTCGGGTTGTATTGCCCCTTCGCCACCAGCAGATCGCGGTAGTTCAGTGACACCGCCTTGACACCGACGAGCACCTGCCCAGGCCCCGGCACCGGCGCGGGGCGGTCCTCGACGCGCAGCGCGTCCAATCCGAACGCGGGAATGACAACGGCACGCATGAGTGGTTCCCCGAAGAAGAGCCGACTAACCACAGAGACACAGAGAAGAGGAGAAGAGAGGAGAACAGAGTTTGCTTGAAGTCATTCTTTCTCTCTTGTCTTCTCTGTGTCTCTGTGACTCTGTGGTTAGTCTGATTCTGGCTAATACCCCAACGCGATCCCATCCTTGCGGCTTTCCGTACCTCCATGCAACACGCCCGTCTTCGGGTCAATCAGGATACCCTGATACCCGCCGCCGTTCACCTTCACCCGCTTCACGACGTGCCCCCGCGCTTCCAACTCCTTCACCACCGCCGCCGGGATGCCGGCCTCGGCCTGGATGGTGCCGCCCTTCGCCGCTTCCGGCTTGCCGGTGGGCGTGGCGCTGCCGACGTGTTCCACGCGGGCCGCGTCACCGGCCGCCTGCACGTTCATGCCGAAGTCGATCAGGTTCACCAGCACCTGCACGTGGCCCTGCGGTTGCATGTCGCCTCCCATCACGCCGAACGTCAGCCACGGCTTGCCGTCCTTCGTCACCATCGCCGGGATGATGGTGTGGAACGGCCGCTTGCCAGGTTCGAGCTTGTTCGCGTGCGTCTCGTCGAGCGAGAACAGGCAGCCGCGGTTCTGCAACCCGAAGCCGGTGCCGGGCGCGGCCAGGCCGGACCCGAAGCCCATATAGTTCGACTGAATGAGCGACACGCAGTTGCGGTCCTTGTCCACGACGGTCAGGTAAATGGTGTCCGCCTTGCCGACGGGCGCGTCCCCGGCCGCGACGCCGACGCCGGCCTTCTTCGGATCCATCAGTTTCGCCCGCTCCGTCGCGTACTCCTTGGAAATCAGCCGCGCGGTCGGCATCTTGCTGAAGCGCGGGTCGGTGTAATATTTCGCGCGGTCGGCGAACGCCAGCTTCTTCGCTTCCACCAGCAGGTGCCAGTAGTCGGGCGACGCCGGGCCGAGCTTCTTCAGGTCGTGCGGTTCCAGCAGGTTCAGCATTTGCAGCGCGGCGATCCCCTGTCCCGGCGGCGGCAGCTCCCACACGTCGTACCCGCGATAGGTGGTCTTCACGGGGTCGATCCATTCGGCTTCGAAGTCGGCGAAGTCCGCCATCGTGAACAGCCCGCCCTTCGCGTCCGACAACTTCACGATGGCGTCGGCGATTGGCCCCTGATAGTAGGCGTCCCGCCCGCCGTCCGCGATCAGTTTGAAACTCTTGGCGACGTGCGGGTTCTTGAACACCTGTCCGGCGCGGGGGGCCTTGCCGTCGATCAGGAACGTGTCGCGCAGCCCGGCGTCCTTGGCCAGCATTTTCTCACTCGCCCGCCAGTACCCGGCGATCACCTCCGGCACCGCCACGCCTTCCTCGGCGTACCGGATGCTCGGCGCGAGCAACTCCTTGAAGCTCTTGGTGCCGAACTTCTTTCGCAGTTGATCCCACCCCTCGACGCACCCCGGCACGCTCCACGCCAGCGGCCCGCGCTCCGGGATGGCGGTCAGGTTCTTCCCTTTGAAGTACGCTACGGTCGCCTTCTTCGGGGCCGGGCCGCTGGCGTTCAGGCCGTACAGCTTCTGCGTCTTGGCGTCCCACACGATGGCGAACAGGTCGCCGCCCATGCCGTTCGAGGTCGGCTCCATCAGCCCCATCGCGGCGTTGGTGGCGATGGCCGCATCGACGGCGTTCCCACCGTTCTTCAATACATCCAGGCCGATCTGCGCCGCCAGCGGGTGC
>JBBRUO010000338.1:0-6801 GCA_038247725.1 Gemmatales bacterium | reverse complement strand
CTCGTCGCGGATGTCACCGCCGATCCTCGGAGCCGCTCGACAGTCTTCGGGTAGCGTCTTGCACAACTGGGCCACGCACCCCGCCGTCAACATGTCCGCGAACGACTCCCACGGCGGGTGTCGTCGCGGGTCGATCTTGAAGTGATCTCGCAGCGGCATGATTGCCCCTCCCGTAGTCCCGCCATTCTACTCCTTCGCCTCGACCTTTACCCGCCCCTTCAGGTCGTAGCTCTCGCCGGTCTTCACCTCGGTGTAGTCTGGCTCGCCGGCCTTCGGCGGGGTGCGGTAGTCGTAGAAGCCGACCTTCGACTTGCCGATGACTTCCGCCGTGCTGCCCGTCACCACGATGGCGGTGCCTTCGTCAATGCCGACGCCGAGCAACTGCGGGTACCGCGTCATCAGCCCGGTCATATCGCCCAGCCGCTTGCGGGCGAAGAAGTGCTGGTCCACGGCGCACCCCGGCAGGTAGCCGAAGCCCCGCTCGTACCCCTCGGCGGCCATCACCGTGTTGCCCAGCGGGTGGCCGCGGGGCATGTACTCGCTCAGGATGCTGGCCCCGGCCGAGCTGCCCGCCATCACCCCGCCCCGGTCCAACACCCCGCGGAGCCGCTTCTCCATCAGCGTGCCTTCGTAGGAGTCGATGAACCGCCACTGCCGGCCGCCGCTGAACCACACCCCGGTGGCTTCGGTCAGGGCTTTGCTGAACTCCGGGTCGTCGGCCTTCTTGCGGTCGCGGGTGTGCAGTACGGTGACGTTCGTCGCGCCGTACCGCGCGAGTGCCCGCACCTCGCCGGCGTTGACCGGCACCGGGTCTTCGAGGGCGGTGGCGATGAACACCAGTTTGGCGTCCGGCCCGCCGGCCAGTTCGATGAACTTCTTCCAGATCTCCGGCCCGGCCCCGCCGCCGCCGACAATCACCAGCGACCCCTTCTTCACCTCCGGCGCGGCCGCCTTCGCCGGCGGGAACTGGTCCTTCATCGCGCGGAAGTGGGCCGCCCGCCGCAGTTGGAAGACGTCGAACGCCCCCTTCCCGGACACCTCCGTGAGGGCCGGTTTCGTCGGCGATTTCGCCAGGCAGACGGTCACGTCGCCGCCGAAGATTTGCAGGAACCGGCCCTGTTTCAGGATCACCGCCGCACCTTCATCAATGCCCAGGCCGACGTACGCCGGATTCTTGGCGATGACGCCTTCGAGCCGCTTCAGCCGCTTCCGCTGGGTGAAGTGCTGGTCCACGACCACGCCCGGCAGGAATCCCAACCCGGCTCCCGTGGTCGCCGGGTCGGTGCCGCCGGCGATCATCAGGTCGGACATCAGGGCCGCGCCCGCCGACGTGCCACCGACCACCCCGCCCCGTGCCAGCACCTTCTTGAACTCGGCTTCCGCCTTCGTCCCGGCGTACGCGGCCGTCACCTTGGATTGGTCCCCGCCACTGAACCAAACGGCCGTGGCACTCGCCAGCGGTTTGACGAACTCGGCGTCGTCGGCCTGCTTCTTGTCGCGGGTGTGGAACAGCGTCACCGACTTCACCCCGGCGTCGGTCCACGGCTTGGTGAATGCCCCGGCGTCCTTCGGCTCGTCGGCCGCCGCGCTCGCCGTCGGGACGACGACCAACTTCGCGTCCGGCCCACCCGCGAGACGGATGAACTCGGTTCTTGCCTCGTCCGGCATCTTGCCCCCGCCGACGATGACGAGCGATCCGGGCACCGCCTCCGGCGGGTACGGCGGCGCGGCCGACACCGCGAGCGGGAAAAGCAACGCGAGGAGGACGGCGAGACGCATGGCGGAACCTCGGAGGCGGGACATCGGCAGGCGATGGGTCTTTGTTAGCCAGATGGTGGCGAATGGGCAGATGGGGAAATAGCGCGGCTCCGGCGGCGGCGGGCCGGATACACGAACCCGCAGCGGGTGTCCCCCTGGTGTGTGGGGTCGGCGGCGCAGCACCGGGAGGGGTGTCTTCAATCGCTTGGGGAAACGAAATCTCCCCTCCCGGTCGCGTCTCGCGACCGAACTCACCCGTCGTGGTACCGCTCGCCACGGGAAAGAGAAAACCGCTGGCGAAAGAAACATCCCAGGTGGAAAACGGCCCCCACTCCGTGAAGGGGTAACACAAGCGAGTTCGTGTACGAAACCCGAATCGAGTCACGGCCCCGCATTCGACGAGTGCGGGGCCGTGACTCGATGACCGGCGCACCCGCCATTCGCCGCCCCGCATTCCGCCATTCCACCTCAGTTGTCGTGCGGGTACCGTAGGGGTTAAAACGCCCCCGGAGTGCCCGCCATGCGGATCGCCCTGTTCGCGCTACTCGCGGTTCTGCCGTCACCCGGTCGCGGGCAATCGCCGCGCCCCGCGCCGGACGGGGCGAAACCGACGGTCGTCCCGGCCACGCCGCTGTCGCCCGCCGCGGCCGCCCGCCGAGACGCCTTGGCGTGGTACGGGGCCGCCCGCCTGCGGCAAACCGCCGACCGTCTCGTTGATGCCGAGAGGCGGTTCCGCGCGTCCGCCGAAGCCAGCCCGGATTCCCCCGCCCCGCTCCGCGAGTTGGCGAAAATCTCGGCATCACTGGGCCGCGATCCGGCCGCCATCCGCGCCGCCCGCAAGGTGTTGACCCTCGACCCGACCGACGGCGAGACGGCGGAACTGCTCGGCAGACTGCTGTTCGATGCGAAACAGTTCGCCGACAGCGCGACGGCATACCGGCAAGCGGCCGACAGCCCGACGTTCGCCGACCGGCCGTCGGTGCGGCTGCGGTGCCTGCTCCGGGCCGCGACCGCCGCCGAACGCACTCCCGATGCCACAGTCGCCGAAGCCGCCCTTCGCGCCGCACTCGGCACCCTCGCCGAGAAGAAGAACGACTTCCTCCGCGACGGGATGCCACCGGTCGAACACGCCCGCCTCCGTGCCGGGTTGTACGAGCGGTTGGGCCGGGCGGAGCTGGCGCGAGGGAAACCGGCCGTCGCCGTCGCCGCGTTCGAGACGGCCCGCGACCTGTCCGCCGACCCGAAAGCCGCGAACGACCCGGCCGGGGTGGTCCGCCTGCACGAGAACTTGGCCGAAGTGTTCGCGGCGGCGGGAGAGTTCGACAAGGCCGTCGCCGAACACGCCAAGTACCTGAGCCGCCGGCCGACGGGGGTGGCCGGGTACGTCCGGCACGCGGAACTGCTCCGCAAAGCGGACCCGAAGGCGGATGTCGTGGCCGCGATGACCCGACTGGCCGCCGACAACCCGACGAACCCGGCCCCGAAGTGGGTGGCCGCCGCCGCCCTCGCCCGCACCGATTTCGCCACCGCCCACCGGCAATTCGGGCAACTGGCGAAGACGGCCGACAAGCCCGAGTATTTTCCGCTCCTCGTGGAGGCGTACCCCGCCGACAGGGCGAAGGAGCTGCTTGCGATCATTGAAGACGTGTATGAGGCCGCCCGACCCGCCGGCGGGGAAAACGGAGTGGCGGACCGGGACGCCGTCGAACGGGCGCGGCACCTGAACGCCGCCGTGAAGGCCGTGCCCGCACTCGCCGGCCCACTGGTGCGGCAACTGGAAACGGAGACCGCGAACCGGCCGTACGAGGTGCTGGAACTGGTGGTCGGGATGGCGATGCGGCACGGGTACGCCGACACCGCCGCGGCCGCGCTGTTGGCCGCCGCCCGCCGCAACCCGAACCGCGCGACGGATCGCCGCGTCAACTGGCTGCTGTTCGAGACGCTCTCCGCCCAGCGGCGGTGGCGGGAACTGGCAGCGGCGGCGAAAGAGTTGAAGGAGATCGGGGACAACAGCATCGACCTGACGGCGGCGTCCCAGGTGGCCATCGCCTTCGCCGAGATCGGGGACGAGCCGGCGGCGCTGGCGGCGCTGAAACGGATCGAGGGGCGGGTGTACGTCCGGCTGCAATCGGCGCGGGTGTGGACGGCACTGGGGAAACCGCGGCAGGCCGTCACGGAATGCCAGGAGATCCTGGAGAAGGACCGGCCGCGCGGCGCGGAGTTGCGGTCGGTGCGAGTGGCCTACGCCGCCTCCCTGCTGGCGGTGAAGGAGTTCGACAAGGCCGAGACCGAACTGCGGGCCCTGCTGGAGGACGACCCGGACGACGTGCTGGTGCTGAACAACCTGGGGTATAACTTGGCCGACCAGGGGCGGAAACTGCCGGAGGCCGAGGCGCTGATCCGCCGGGCCATCGAGCTGGACGAGTACGAGCGGCGGAAGCGCGGGGCGGCCGAGGCGGTGTCCGGGACGTACCTGGACAGCCTCGCCTGGGTGCTGTTCCGCCGGGGCAAGCACGCCGCGGCGCGGGCGCTGTTCGAGACGGTGATCGCCACCCCGGACGCCACCCACGACCCGACCGTGTGGGACCACTACGGGGACGTCTGCTTCCGCCTCGGCGACAAGGTGAAGGCGGCGGCCGCGTGGGAGAAGGCGGCCGCGTACTTCGCCGACTGCCACGAAGGCCGCGAGGCCGGCCGCCTCGACGACGTGAAGCGGAAGATCGGCTTGGCGAAGTAGAATGGGGGGTGATTCCCCACGGAGGTTTTGCCATGCCGACGCTCGAAGAACTCGTCGCCAAACTGCCGCCCCGCCCGACGCGGATGCAGGAGCGGCCGACGCACCCGGAACTGGCCGCCGAACACGACCGCTTCGTCGAGATGTTGCCGGAGTTGCTGAAAACCATCCCCGGCAAGTGGATCGCCATGAAGGACGGCCGAACCGTCGCCGTCGGGGATGACGAGGTGGACGCCCTCACCGATGCCGGCGAGAAACAGCCGGGGGTGCTGTTCTTGTCGCGGTTGGTCACGGATCAGCCGCTTGACATCGAACGATTGAGAGGACCCCGAGAAGTCCCACGACACCTGCCGCCAACAGAGGTGTTCGCCATTCGGACCCGGATCGAGGGTGCGTGAGATCACCGGGCACTGGTCCGTCGTTCGCGTACAACCATGACCCCACCCGAACTGCTGCACCGCTTCGCCGAGGAGGCGTTCCGCGCCGGGTCGCCGGCCGCGGCGGGCGAGTTGCTCCGCCTCGCCGCGCGGTGGCCCGCCCCCGCGTCCGACCCAGTCGCACTTCACGCCGACGGCCTCCGGCACCTGAACGCGGATCGCCTGACCGACGCCGAGGCCGCGTTCGTCGCCGCCATCCGCGCGACGGCTGATGTCCCTGTCTGGCACGAGCACCTCGCCGTGGCCCTCGCCCGGCAGGGGCGGTTCGCCGAGGCCGCCGTCACCTTCCGCGTGGCGCTCCGGCTCGACCCGACCCCCGCCGCGACGTGGCTGAACCTGGCGCAGGCGTACCGCGACCTGAAGAACCTGCCGGCGGCGGAACTCGCCCTGCGGGAAGCGGTCCAGCGGCAGCCCGACGCGCCCGACGCCGCGCTCGCGCTCGTCACCACGTTGAACGAGCAGAAGAAGCACACCGAGGCGGAAACCCTCGCAACCCGACTCACCGAACGCTTCCCCGATCACCCGCTGCCGTGGACCGCGCTGGGCATCACCCGCAGTTTGAATGGCGACCACGAGGCCGCGATTGCCCCGCTCGAACGGGCGGTGAAACTGTCGCCCACGGCCGAGGCGCATTCCAACCTCGCCGCCGTGTTCGGCAAGTTGAAGCGGTGGGACGACTGCGAACGGCTGGCGCGGGAGGCGGTCCGGCTGAACCCCGGTCACGGCGGCGGGTGGGCCAACCTGGGCAACTGCCTGCGGGACCAGGGGCAGTACGCCGACGCCGAGACGGCGCTGCTCCGCGCGACGACACTCGACCCGCACGACCCCGACGCCGCCGGCAACCTCGCCCTCACCGTCGCCACCGTCGGCCGACACGACGCCGCCCTCCGCCACTACGATCACTCGCTCGCCCTCCGGCCGGACAACGTCGAGGTGCGGTTCAACCGGTCCATCGCTTACCTGACGCTCGGCGACTTCGCCCGCGGGTGGCCGGAGTACGAGGCCCGGCTTCAGACGGACGCGCTAAAGAAGACCCGGCGGGAGTACCCCGTGCCCCGCTGGACGGGGCAACCGCTGGCCGGCAAGGGCATCCTGCTGGTGGCCGAACAGGGACTTGGCGACGGGTTGCAGTTCCTCCGCTTCGCGGAACCCCTGGCGAAGTTGGGTGCCCGCGTGGTCGTGCATCCGCCGGAGGCACTCGTCCGGTTGGCCCACACCGTGCCCGGCGTCGCGGAGGTGATCGACACGCCGAACGCCGCCGTCCGCGCCGATTTCCACTGCCCGCTGATGAGCGTGCCGCTCGGATTGAAGACGACCGTCGAGACGATCCCGAACCGGGTGCCGTACCTGACACCGCCGGCCGACGCCGTGGCGAAGTGGAAAGAACGACTGACCGCCGTTCCGGGGTTCAGAGTGGGTATCGTCTGGCAGGGCAACCCGGAACACGCCGGCGACCGCTGGCGGTCGGTGCCGCTGAGCCGGTTCGCCCCGCTCGCGGCGGTGCCCGGCGTCACGCTCTGTTCGGTTCAGAAGGGCTCCGGCAGTGAGCAGTTGAAGGACTGCGGCTTCCCCGTGACCGACCTCGGCGGGGAAATCGCCGGCGACCTCGCCGACACCGCCGGCCTGTTCGTCCACCTGGATTTGGTCCTCGGCATCGACACGTCGCCGCTGCACCTGGCCGGGGCGCTGGGTGTCCCGGCGTGGCTGGCCCTGGCGTTCAACAACGACTGGCGGTGGCTCCGCGACCGCGACGACACCCCGTGGTACCCGTCGATGCGCCTCTTCCGCCAGCCGACGCTGGGCGACTGGGACGCGGTGTTCACCCGCCTCGCGGCCGAGTTGCGACGGGTAGTTGTGGAAGGTTGACGGACG
>JBBRUO010000337.1:0-6810 GCA_038247725.1 Gemmatales bacterium | reverse complement strand
TCCTCCATCGACTTCACCCGATGACGTTTCGAGTGAACAGAAGGTATTGTGAACTCCTGCAGCTCGTTCGTCGTCAGGTTCAGTACCTGACGAAAGTACCCGTCGGCGCCGCGCCGCCACGGGAAATGCGGGGCCAGTCGGTACTCGTGGTGCGGGTGGCCGGGTTCGCCCCGGTACGCGACCCCCAGCCCACGAGTGAAGAGCAGCGGCCCGCCGTCGTGCGAAGACAGAATGACGCCGGGTTGCAACTCGTGCAGTCGCACCCACGTTTGCCCCGTCGCCGGCGGCGGGTTCAGCCGCTCGAATTCGCGGCGCTCGACCATCTTCCGCCACGCGTCCGCTTCCAGGTACTGGTGCGAGTCGTAGTCCGCGTCTTCCTTCACGCAGCGGACGAAATACCCCTCGGCCAAGTCGCGTGGCGGGGCCTCGCCGTCCAGCAGTGCTTGCAGGCGGTGCCCGGTGCGGGTGAGCGTGGCGTACTGCTCGGCGTCGAAGACGACCGGCGAGCAGCCGAGGTCGAATCGATCAGCAACCATTGGGGTTTCTCCGCCATGTGTGTGGCAGCCGTCAGCCACCAGACGTGTCGTGACGCGGTTGCGTCAGGGCGGGGTCGGGTGCCCACCCCCGTTCGATCTGCTGCCGCAGAGACACGCCGCACAGCCGGAACTGCCGCCACAACTCGCTGCACGGTTCGTAACTGAGGAGCCAGAACCAGCCCCGTCGGTGATGGCGCGCGAACCTGCCCGAGACCTCGGCGTACACGTTGATCGGCGACTCAGCCTCCGCTGCCACCTCGGGGGAGGCCACAGGGAATAGTTCCTCCGCCGCGAGGTGCCACGCCCAGAGATCGGCCGGCGTACCACGCCATCGCACCTGGATGAAGGTGCCGGGCGGCGGCGGGTACGCCTGATCGCCCAGTCGGGTCGAGCTGACAAGTATTCGCGTGTCAGCGGTGTGTCTGACGAACCGCAACCGGAAGTTGCGATGCAGTGGGGAGTAAAGCACGAAGGCCACCTCCGGGAGTGTCGCGTGCCGCCACGCGCTCACGTGCGTCTGCTCGAAATTGTTGAGAGTGAACCACTCGGCGTGGCAGAACCCGAGACCGAACAGACCGTGCGGCCCTCGCTCGATCAACTCTAATCGGGCGATACGGTCGGCCGGGATGACCGGTGCGGCGACGACTCGGAGTCCGGGAAGGCCTCGCGACGCCTCCCGCACCTCGAGGTAGAGCGTGGCCCAGAGAAGAGCGAGAAACGTCACGGCACCCGCGCCGAGTAGCCACCACCCAGCCGCCCAGAACCTCAGTTTCAACGCGCGGGCCGCCGGGTCCAACAGGCGGTCGTCGGCGCGGGGGTCGCCGCTCGGCAGGGTCTGCAGCTGCTGGAAAAAGCGGAACGCTTCCGGCTCGAACCTGGCGGCATCGCTGCTCCGCATGACGAATCGCAGGCTCAAGTCGCGGGCAGCGGAATAGTACGTCACGGTAGCGGTACCGTCGGACGCCTCGTTCCACTGCTTCAGCCACGGATCGTCCGTCATCCCCCGGACCACGCCAACGTCCCCGCCGCCGGCGTCCGGCCGCCGCTCCACCACAGCCCCCTGTCTCTTCTTCTCGTTGAGGAATTCGTCCAGCGACAGGTACGGCCGCCACCTCCTACCGTCCGGTTCGTAGACCATCGCGGATTCTCGGCCGACCTCGAAGGCGAACGTCCCGCCGGGCGCGAACAGAGCGGTGGCGCTGCCATTCTTGAGTGGGCGATGTTTGACGCTCCAGCCGGGCGGCAAGTCGATGCGCCGGACATGCGTGGCGTCTTTCGCGGCGGGGAGAATCGTGAACGAATCGCCTCGCCGCGTGTACTCCTCGCCGCCCGCCCCGACCGCGACCGCCACACCGCCGGCCAGACAGACGAAAAGCGGGACCACCGAGGCCGACCGGAGCAGGCGCATCGCCCACCGCGAACCACGACGGTTGAGGTCCGGGTTCGACCTGTTATTAAACCGCGTTCACGCTGAAACCCGGAGTTCGCTGGATTTTCATAAACACTTGTGCGGCAATGCCTTGCTATCACTGACAGCCGTTACAAAACTCCGGTTTTCAGCGTGAACGCGGTTTAGGTGTCGCAGGCATTCAAGCCCCTCCAGTGTGCCGGCATTGACGGGCGTCACTCCTCGACCGGCACCTCGACGATGTCGTAGCTCTGCTCGGCTTGGCCGAACTGGCGGTCCAGCGGCCGGCCGGGGAGGGCGGCCTCGGCCTCCGCGCGGGTGGCGTACCCGCGCAGGAAGGCGTAATCCCCACTCCAGAAGTCGTCGTGGTATTGCCAGTCGTTGCGGACCAAGACGAAGACGGACTTGGGCGCGGTTTTGTTCACGACGGCACCTCCGTTTCGAGGGGCAGAATCTCGTACAGCCGGACGCGGTCGAGGACTTCCCAGAAGGCGGTCGCCTGCGCGGGGCGGAGTCGCGGGCGGAGGTCGTCCCACCAGTAGGCGTTCGGCCCGAAGCTGTCGGCCTCGGCTTCCGAAATCAGCCCGCGCGCGACGAAGTGCCGCCGCATGTCGGCCTTCGCCCACGAGGAGAATTCCTCCCAGGCGTTGCGTTCGGAGCCGGAACGGTCCCACGGCATCGGAGTTTGGTTCGTCCGCGCCCGCCGGTCGGCGTCCGCCCGCACTTCCTCGGCCCGGTCCCGATCCGCGAACGCGCCCAGGAACCGGTGCGGGTTCACGTTCGGCCCGCCGTCGGGGATCCAGTTGGTCGCTCGGACGTAGTAGAGCGTTCGCACCCGGCGCGGCGGGAGTGCCTGCCCGTCGCCGACGGGCACCTCCCGGACCTCATGGAAGCGGAGGTCGGCGAACAGCCCCCAAAGCGCGTCGTGCTGTTCCGGCGTCAAGCCGTCCGCGTGCCGGTCCCACCAGACCGCGTACAGCCGTCGGCGGTAGTAGTAATCGGAATTGAAAGCAGCGGTAATTGCCGGCGGGGCCAGTCCCAATTTGGTTAACACCTCACTTGTGTGGTCGTTATCCTCCACCCCTTCGGGCGTCCTCGGCAGGTCGAAGCGGAATGGGTCGGCGATCCCGCGATACTCCACCTCCAACTCGTCCCGCAGCCGCTCCGCGTCTTCTTTCAACAAGAACGCGCGGACGAGAACACCGCCCTTGGGTAAGCTGCTGTCGTTGTTGTAATTGTCGTTGTAGAAGTGCCCCGACCCGCAGTTCGGGTCGTCCTCCTCGTCCCAGCCCAACCGGACAACTTGGAACGCTCGCGCGCCGAGTGGCTGCGTGGCGTCGTCGCCGCGCTCGACCTCCACCACTTCGCAATGCGTGACGGCGCGAACTGCGGCCGGCAGCGGCGGCACCACATCGGCGAACGGCTCGGCGGCCACGACCCGCCGGCGTGGGTCGAGCAGCATCGTCGATTCCCCGGCCATCTCCATCCCGCCCGCCACTTCGTCCGCCGCGAACCGCTGCTTCAACTCGCGGTCCCGCTCCGCCGCCGCGCGGTCGTGCCACAGCGCGCACGGCACCCCGCCTTCCGTCTCTGGCAGGTAGTTCGAGTCGTTCATCGGCGGCGACCAGCAGACCCGCACGACGGCATGAAGGGGCGCGGCCGTCCGCTCCCGGACGCGGTAGAAGCGGACGCGGTTCGTTCCTTCCCAGACGTGTTCGAGTTGCGACTTCGACCACTCGCCGCAATACAGGTCGGCCCACGCGAGCCACGGCAGGGAATCGTCCGGATCCGGGTCCGGCGGCTCGATGCCGACATCGCGGAGCCAGTCTTGGAAAGCGAAGACGGGCAGCGTCATGAGTTCGCGGAGCGAGCCGCCGCAGCGGAACGGGTGGCCGACGACGGCCCGCGCCTCGGCTTCCAACTCGGCCGCGCGAGTGTGGGCGGCGGCGGTGTCGAACGCGGCAAGCGCGACCTCGCCCGGAAGCCGCAGCCACGCCGTAGGCTCGACCCGCCACCAGTTGAACCGTTCCAGCACGAACGTCGGCATGTCAATCCTCCGCACGACTTGGCTTCAGTCCACGATCTTGATGGGCAGTTTCCGCACGCCGGCCATCCACGGTTGGCTCGGCATCTCCTTCAGCCAATCGCTCAGACTTGGGATGAAGCCCAGGTCTTCCAACACATGCTGCTCGGCGACATCCCGCACATGAACAACGCGCCCGTCCGAGTTGGTCAGGGTGCGACCGAAGATGTCCTCGATGAGGAAGATGCCGAACGCCGAGTGGAACACCGCCCGGTGCGTGACCTCGGCGTGCGCCATCTTCGTCTGGTCGATCTTCTCGTGAATGGCGATGTAGTCGTCCGGCGTGCCGCCCCACCGCTTGGCCGACGATTCGGCGTGGACCCAGGCTTTGGCCATCGCTCACCCCTCCGGGTTGACGGGCAGTTCGACGATCACGTACTCGTCCGGCCCGCCGTTCCAGCCGACGTAGTTGATGCTCCGCCGGGCCTGCTCGTCCGCTTTCCGGTCGGCCTCTTGGCGGCGGGCGATCTCGGCTTCGGCCCCAGCCCGCGTCCGGAACGCGGCGAGCGCGTCGTTCGCCCCACGGTAGTTGCAGTCGTCGAACTGCCAGTGCTGGTGAACCACCGCGTACACGACACCGGCCGGCGGGTCCGGTTCACCCACTGGCAACTTCACAACCTCGTAGGCGTGCAGCGGCATCTTGTTCAGCGCTTCCAGCACGACCCGGATTTGGTCGCGGGAGACGGGCCGGTCCGCCTTCCGCATCCGCGTCCACCAGAGCCGCCAATCGGTGATCGTGGACCCGTCCGGCACCGGGATGTCGCGGTCCAGCATCCAGTCCCGCAGGGCGAACTCCGGCAGGGTGGTGGCCCCGGCGAATCCTTTCTCGAACACCTTCGCCGTGGTGCCGTTCACCAGCATCTCGGCGCGGTCCAGCGCGCGGGCGTGGCCGACGGCGGCGGCTTCCGTCTCGAACGCGGCCCAATACTGGTCGGCCGGGTCGGGGATGTCGTCCCCGTTGTACTCGGTGCCCACCCGCCGGCGGACCACCCAGGTATTAGTGGCCATCGCAGTCCCTCCTCATGGCATTGCCATTCTGACGAAAAGCGGACAACCGGGGAAGAAATGCCAGCGGCGGAATCTCCGCATCACCGCAGTCTGGCAGGACGGGAAGGTCCGCTTCGCTCGATTCGTCGGAAACCCGACGGCGGACGACGAACACGGTCTCCTTCGGTTCGGCCAGGTTTCGCCGGCGAGCCATCGGTCAGTCCTCGGGATACAACGGCAGTTCCACGACGACATAGTCGGCCGCGCCGTCCTGCCAGTGGCGGACGTCGCCGTAGCACAGAGGTCCACGGAACCGCGGGTCGGCCGCCATTCGGCGGGCGGCCTCAGCCTCCGCCGACGCGCGAGTGCGGTGGACCGCGACCGGTTCGTTGCCGCCGTTGAAGCCGACATCGTTGTAGACCCAGTCCCGATGGATGACGGCGTACCCGACGGTTTGGAGCGGTTCCGGCTCGGCCTTCGGCGCGGGCACCACCTCGTAGGTGTACAGCGGCAGTTTGTTCAACGCCTCCAGCACGTGCCGGAACTGGGCGCGGGTGATGGGCCGATTCGTGTCCCGCATGCGCACCCACCACAACCGCCAGTCGGTGATCGTGGAACCGTCCGGGACCGGGATGTTCTCGTCCAGCATCCAGTCGCGGAGGGCGAATTCGGGCAGCGTCGTCGCCGCCTCAAAACCCCACGCGAACACCTTCGCCCGGCAGCCGTTCACGACCATCTCCGCGCGATCCAGGTCGCGGGCGGATCGCAGCGCCTCCGCTTCCGTCTCGTACATGGCCCAGTACTGTTCGCCTGGGTCGAAGATGTCGCCGCACTCGTTGCCCGGCTCACGTTCGACTTTCCGCCGCACCAGCCAGGCCGTCCGGGGCGTGCTCATGGCGTCTCCTCCTCGCGGGTCTGCTGGATCCGCCCCAGCATGTCGTCGAGGAATGCGGCCGCGTCAACCAACTCCCCGCCGAGGACGACCGGCACCATACCCTTCGTGTCCCGGAAGCGTCCGATCGCCCATTGGTGCCGATCGTGCAGGGTGGACAAATCCACCCGCGGGCGTTCCACCACGTAAAGACCGCTCGCAGGTGCGGAACTTCGGCTCGTGCCCCGCGAAGTCGTGAGGAGCGACCCGTCGGCGAAGCGGGTGTGGAACTCCTGGCCGAGATACATGGTCCGTTTCGCCATCAGCACGCCGTAGGTCGTGGCATCGGCCGAGAGCCAGACGCGGAATACGATGTCCCGCTCCTTCCGGGCGACCAAGTCGCCGACGCCCCGGAAGCCGAGAGCGGCCATTCCGCCGTCGAACTCCGCCAGCGGTTCCGGCTTCAACTCCGTCAGCCGGGTGATGTCCGACCGCCAGAACCGCGAGAACCGGCCTTCGAGGAGGACGTCGGTGTCGTGCGGGGCAGCGCGGGCGCGGGCGGCCTCCACCCTGGCACAGCGCATCCGGCGGGCGAGTTCCCGTTTCTCCTTCAGCTTCCGACGGGCGAACTCGTTCGCGGCGGACACGTCGAACAGATCGGCGAACCGGAGGCGGAAGACCAACGCGCCAAGGTGCCCTCCGTAGTCGTGCTCGGCAGCGAACAACAGGCCGGCCCGGCGAACGGTCAAGTCGGCCGTATCGCCGTCTTCCTGGACGGCCCGCGTGATCGCCTCGGCTTCCGCCTCATCGCGTGCCGTATGACCGACCACGCTCTGTCGGGAAGCGGCATCGAGAGCCTCGCGGAACCGAGCCGCCGTGAACCGCTGCGACGTTTCGGCGAGGTGCCACTTGCCGCCCCGGATAG
>JBBRUO010000336.1:0-6829 GCA_038247725.1 Gemmatales bacterium | reverse complement strand
GGGATATTTGGGGGCGGCGAACAGTTCCTTCCAACTGTTCGCCGTCAACAACCGGACGCCGAGGCCTTCCAGCACGGCGAGGTCCGACACGCCGGCGAGGTGGGCCGCGACCTACTTCGTGGGCTTGCCGAACTTGGCCGTGCCTTGCCGGAGGATCATCGCCCGCGCCTCGTCGGCACGCCCTTCCAGGCGGACCTCCTCACGGACTTGCTGACGGACCTCTTCACGGACTTCCAGAAGTGCGATCGCTCGAATCGAATCGCGAGCGGCGTCCCGCCGCTCATCGAGTTGGGGTGCGAGTTGCCGCTGGAGGAACGCCTGCACGTTCGGGTGCTGCCAGTACCCGCGGATACCGAGGAATGGCTCCAAGTCATCGACGTTCATGTTGCCGAACCTCATCACGAGGAATTGGCCACGGGTTCGGGTCGTCCACCCGGATCACTTGGTCGGCCATCGCGGTGACGGTGGACAGGTCCGCGGAGATGAGGCGGACGGCCGACGCCGGGCGCGGGGTGCCGACGAAAGTCAGCCACTCGGCGGGCGCGAGCTCGAGGATCGTTTTCCCGCTGGCGTCGAACGGCTGAGACACGCACGGCCCTCCAGTCTCACCCGCCGATCAGCACCGTCGGCTGGCCGGCCACGATCGCCCCGCCGTGTGCGCAGGTGTCTCCCAGGCGGGCGGCGGGCATTTTGCCGATCAGCACCGTACCCGACCCCTTGGCGATGGTGTCCGGCGGGCCGACGCACACGGCCATATCGGTGGCACGGGCGGCCGGCATTTTGCCGATCAGCACAGTCGGGCAGCCGGGGCCGGAGATCGGCCCGCCGACGTGTGGGACGATGCCCGTCACCATCGGGCAAGCGTGCAGATCGGTCAGACGGGCGGCGGGCATTCCCATGACGTGCGGCTCCGGAACGGGGGGCTTCTGGAAGATCCTACGCCACTCCGCCGCCGAATCTTGCCGGCATCTGTCAGAAGCGAATTCGCATCTCGAACCGGAGTTGCTCACCGAGGCTGTTCTGGCCCGTCACCCCGAAGTTGCTGCCGATGCCGAAGTCGTACTTGTCGCAATAGAAGATGCGGACGCCGGGGCCGAGTTGGAGGATGTTCGACCCGCTGGCGTTGCGGAACCCGAGGGCCGGGTCGGTGAACCCGCCGTCCTGCCACGAGTACCCGTGCATCTCGAACGTGCCGACCACTTGCACCTGCGACATCGGCTGCCACAAGACGTGGTTGTACGCCAGGTGGTAGTGCAGCATCGCCCCGGAGTACGTCGGGTCGCCGCCCAGCGGAATCCACTGGGCCAGTTGACCTTGCAGGTAGCTGCGCGGACTGACCCGCAAGCCGAACAACAGCGACGGCTCCAGCGACACGTGCCCGGTGCCGAGGCCCTTCGCCGCATTGCCCACCGGCAGCGTCGTCTGGAACTGAAGGGTGAGCAGGAACAACTCGGAGTCGAACAGGACGCCTTTGGTGCCGATGGTGATGTCCCCGAACCCGGCCGCGCTCGGCGGGTCCGCGAAGGTCGGATTGACCGAACGATACGGCGTGACGAAATACGCGCTGAACCCCGGTCCGGCGGCGGTCTCGGTGTACTGGCTCAATTCGTGGGTGTCCACGCGGGGGATGCCGACGGCGTTCACCGGCCGCGGCCCCTTCCCGTTGCCGTCAGCCCGCGCCCAGAAGTATTCCCCCCGGTCGGGCAGTTTGCCGAAGTGCGTGTAGTCCCACCGTAACCGGGTGTGACTGACCGGCCGCGCGGACGGTGTGAAGAATGCGGTGTCCGCCAGCGGAATCCACTTCGGCTGATAACACGGGTCGGGGCAGCAGAGGGATTCGTACATGCGGCCGACGACCCGTGAGGCCAACCCGCGCCCGGCGGGAAACGGCTCGCATGCGGTGCAACCGCCGGCGCTGCCGCACGAAGGGCACCCACCGGTCAACACCTGCGTGGCCGCACCCTCCCCCCCCCCGATCAGGGTGGAAAGCCTGTCGAACGACACAGGTTGCCCGCCGACGGACACCGTCCCGACCGCCGGCACGTCGGGAACCCTCGGATCGGGTTCACTCTGGGTGACCGGCTCCGGTGGGGTTCTCAGGTTCGGGATCGGTCGCGGCTGCGGTGTCCCCGCTGGCGGCGGCTCGGGGATCGATAACGGAATGGCAAGCGGCTTCGGCAACTCGGAACCGGTGTTCGCCGCGGGCGGCGTGGGCCGGTCGCGACCATCCCGATCCGCTTCCGTCGCGCGGGCGGGAACAACACACCCGCCGACCCAGACGGAGGCGAGCCAGCCGAGCAATTTCAGGCGGAACTGGCGCATGAAACGTTCCAGGTGGCGGGATGGGGCATGTCTTTTTTCGACCGGCGGACGGGGTGAACTTTGACGAATGTGCGGACTCGACGGCTTCGAGAGAAGTTTTTCACCAGGAGAGGCCGATATCCGTTGTGGGAATCGACCAGACGGAGGGCGCGGCACATGCGATGGGCACTCTTATTGCTCGCCACGACGGCGCTCGGCTGCGCCTCCACCGCGCCAGTCGTTCGCGGTCAGATCCCGGACGCCGGCGGCGCGGGGGGGACCGCCGGGGGAACCGGAACGGGTGTCGCGGCCGGGGCGGGAGCCGTCGGGGAACGGCGAGGTCTGCTCGGTCGGCTGTTCATCGGCCCGGAGGCTCGGGCCGCGCGGCGGAAGCGGTTCTGCAACTCGCCGGCCGGTCAGTTGGTCAACAACCTCTTGAAGCCGATCAGCGGTCTCACCGGTGGATTGATCCCGCCGCTGTGCAAGGCCGACGGCAAGGACGCGGAGAAGCTGAAGCAACCGGCCGAAAGTGCCGCCGGAGCGTCCGAACGGATCAAGGCCGAGGAAGCGGGGGCCAAGGCGAAGATCGCCGACATCGAGTACTTGGCGACGAAGAACTGCAAGCGGTTCCCGGAGGCGGAGGCGGCGCTCATCGCCGGGCTGCGGGCGGAGAAATTGGAGTGCGTGCGGTTGGCGGCGGCGAAGGCGCTCCTGTCCGGCTGCTGTTGCACGCCGAACGTCATCAAGGCGCTGACCTTCTGCGTGAACCGGTCGGAGAAGGACGGCAACCTGGCCGAGGAGTCGGAGCGGGTGCGGCTCACGGCGTTCGTCGCGCTGGAGAAGTGCCTGCGGGTGTGCCAGCCGGTCAAGGCCGAGGAGCCGCCGGAGAAGCCGAAGAACACGCCGAAGGCCGAACTCACCCAGGCCGGTTACACGACTGTCGAGGCGGACGCGATCTACACCGACGCCCGTGCCGCACTCGCGCGGGGGATTCAGGTGTCAGACGCGGTGATGCGGCAGATGAGTGGGCCGGCCAACCTCCGCGACTTGGTGATCGGGCCGGGCTACCGGCGGGAGGCGCAACCGGGGTACCCCGTGTACCCGCCTCTGCCGCCGTTGCCCCCCCCTGCCCCGTCATCGGAGTTGGAATCGCACCCCGTCCCGACGCCGTCGCCCACGCCGGAACCGCCCACCCGAAACCTGACGGGAATTCTTCGCGGGGTGGTCGCGAAGTGAGTCCCGCCGCTTCACCCCGGCGGCTTCGGCTGGGAGGCGCGAACGACCAGGGTGAACTCGGACCCCTTGCCGTACTGGCTCTCGACGAGGATGCGGCCGCCCATCACCTGGGCCAACTTCTGGCTGATGGCGAGTCCCAGGCCGGTGCCGCCGTGCTTGCGGCCGGCGGAGGAATCGACCTGCGTGAACGGCTGGAACAGCCGTTCCATCTGCTGCGGCGACATGCCGATGCCGGTGTCGGCGACGGCCACCCGGAGAACGTCCTGCCCGTCCTCCGTGTCCCGCGACGCGGTGACGGTAATGGTGCCGTCGGACGTGAACTTGCAGGCGTTCCCGATCAGGTTCAACACGCACTGCCGCACCCGCGTCGGGTCGCCGACGGCCGGGCCGAGGTCCGCCGGGCAGGTCAGCACCAGCTTGTTCCGGTTCTTCTTGGCCAGCGGCTCGACGGACGCCAGCAGGTCGCGGATGAGCGGGACCGCCTCGAACGGCTCGCACCCCAGTTCGATCTTCCCCGCCTCGATCTTCGAGAAGTCGAGGATGTCGTTGATGAGGGTGAGCAGGTGGTGCGCGGCCGTGTGGACCTGGTTCAGGTCGTCGGTGTACTGCGGCAGGTTGTCCGCCGCCGCCTGCTCGATCAACATCTCGGCGTACCCGATGATGGTGGTCAGCGGGGTGCGGAGTTCGTGCGACACCATCGCCAGGAACTGCGACTTGGTGCGGTCGGCCTGCTCCGCCGCCTCCTTCGCCACCCGTAACCGGTTGGCCTCGGCGTCCTGGTCGAACCGCGACCGACTGACGCTCACCGCCGACGCCAGCAGTTGGACCACCTGGGCTTCGAGCGGGCCGAGTTCCCGCTTCTTGGACGACACCGACCGCGTGCCGGACACCGCCCCGATCACCTCCTGCTTGTCGTTGAACACCGGCGAGGCGACGACGCTTTGCACGCCGACGAGGCTCTCCCCCTGCCCGATGGCGGACGCCGGCAGGTAGAAGGTCCGCTTCTCCTTCACCACCCGCTGGAGCAGCCCGTGGCTGATCGGCCGGCCGGAGGTCCGCGAGTCCCGGCAGGCGAACGCCACCGTTTTCCAGGTGGTGCCGTCGCACACCAGCACCGCCCCGGTGTCGAGGCCGATGCGGTCCACCATCGCGCGGGCCGTCTGCGTGTACAGCTCGTTGGCGTCCTTCGCCCGGTGCAGCGACACCACCGGCTCCAGCCAGCCGACGAGTTGTTCGACCGGCGGCGCGGTCCCGAGCGCGAGCAAACTTTGGGCGTTGGGCGGGTTCGCCTCCTGGACTGGCGCGGCGACCGTCAGGAACTGGTCGGACGGCTCCTCCTGGCGGACCAGTTCCACGTCGATGACGGTCTCGCCGACGCCCAACCGGACGGGCATCGGGCAGTCGCACACCTGCCCCGGCGTGAGCAGCGAGTGGTTGTCCACCGCCACCGGCGCGCGGCCGCTCAAGTTCTCGACGCGGAGGGTGCCGTCGGGCAGTTCCTCCAGCTTCAGGTGGTCGCGGGAGACGAACCCGTCCAACACCATCATCCGCGCGAGCGGCCCCCGCTTCGGCCCCCGGCCGACCTCGATCGGCCCGACCGGGTGGGCGAGGTGCTGATTTTCCAGCTTGTTCGACAGCGTGATCGATATCATGTCCGCACCTCGTGCCCCGCGCGTTCGCGTCGTGAAAGAAGTACGGCGGTCGCCCCGTAAGCCTTGCACGCGGCTGCGGGAATGCGGGCCGGTTTCGGCGTTTTTCACCCCACCGAGGAGTCGCGATGACGGCCCGCGCGGTCCACTGGCACGAGGGGGTGTTCCTCCAGCCGCACCACTTCCAGGGCGAACACCGGTATCAGATCGACCGCGACCGCCGGGCCGCCGGCTGGGTGTCGCACCACTGTTGGGGCGTGCGGTCCATCGTCATCGACGAAGACGCACTGTTGAACTCCCGCCTCGTCGTCCGCTCCCTCCGCTGCCTGCTCCGCGACGGCACCCCGGTGACGGTGCCGGATGAAGCGGTTCTACCGGCGCTCGACCTGAAGGGCGAATTCCAACCGGGACAGCCGCTCACGGTGTACCTCGCGCTCCCGGTCCTGAATCTGGGCAAGGCGAACGTCACCGAGGAGGGCGACGCCACCGCCCGCTTCCGCCTCGACACCCAGGAACTCGAAGACGAGAACACCGGGGTGAACCCGCAACCGGTCCGGGTTCGCGTGCCGAACGTCCGCCTGTTGCTCACCGGGCAGGACCAAACGGGGTACGAGACGATCCCCCTCTGCCGGCTGGAAAAGTCGGCCCTCGCCAACTCGCCGCCCCAGCTCGACCCGACGTTCATCCCACCCGTGCTCGCGTGCGACGCCTGGCCGCCGTTGTCCGCCGACATCCTGCAATCCACGTTCGACCGGGTCGGCCGGAAGCGGCAGCGCCTGGCCGAGCAACTGGCGTCTCGTGGGGCCACCGTCGGCACGCCCGACCCGACCGACGTGACCACCGTCGCGCACCTCCGCGAACTGAACCAGATGTACGCCGTCCTCAGCGTGTTGGCGTTCACCCCCGGCGTCCCCCCACTAACAGCTTATTCCGAACTCTGCCGCGCGGTCGGCCAACTGGCGGTGTTCGACCGGACCGGCCGCTGGCCCGCGATCCCCCCCTACGACCACGACGACCTCGGCGGCTGCTTCCTCCGAATCAAACTGTATCTCGACACCCTCCTCGACATCCTTCCCGAACCGGAGTACAAGGAGCGGCCGTTCACCGGCATCGGCACCCGCTTGCAAGTGGCCGTCGAGCCGACGTGGCTGGAGCCGGCGTGGGGGCTGTTCCTCGGCGTCCGCAGCGAGACCGACCCGGACGAGGCGGTGCGGCTGTTGACCGTGCCGGGCCAACTGGACATGAAAGTCGGGTCCGGCGACCGGGTGGACGCCATCTTCCAACTCGGACAAGCGGGATTATCGTTCGACACCTGCCCGCGCCCGCAAGTTCTGCCGGATGTCGCCGGTCAGCGCTACTTCCGCATCGCCCGGCTGCCCGATAAGGAATGGACGGCGGTGGTCCGCGCGCTGACGCTGGCGGTGCGATTCAACGAGACGCGGGTGGTCGGCAGCCTCGCCGGGCAGCGGGCCGTGACCGTCCGCACCGGCGGCGGGAAGACGGCCACCATGCGGTTCACCCTGTTCGCCGTCCCGAGTTGAGCACAAGGTGGTCCGCGCGCTCCGCGTGCGGTTCGGACCCGCACGCGGAGCGTGGGGACGACTTCCAGACATCGAACCTCATGCGTGACGACCTCGCCAAAT
>JBBRUO010000335.1:0-6845 GCA_038247725.1 Gemmatales bacterium | reverse complement strand
CGTACATGGTCACGGCCATGCTGACGGTGCTAAACAGGAGCGGCCGGGCGTGGAAGTGCGACGCGGCGGCGGCCAGGGCCAGCATCACCACGGCGACGCCGAAGACCGGGTGTAACCCGGTGCGGAGCGTCCGGGTGGTGAGCCACGCGAACAGCCCGGCCACGGTGACGACGGCCAGCGACAGCACCGCGTCGAACCCGCCGACCCGGTGGGCCGCGGCCATCACCACCTCGCCGAGCCACTGGTACGGGATCCACCACTCGCCGGCGTGCGTGAACGTATACGGATCGGTGTTCATGAAGTCGCCGCGGAGCAACTTCTCGCCCGTGGCGACGTGCCAGAACGTGCCGGGGTCGCGGAGAAACCGGTCCCCGGCGGCCACCGACAGACCGAGCCAGTAGAGGACGAACAGCGCCGGTGGCAGCCAGCGGGAGTGGATCAGGGGCATACGAGTGGCGGTTGGGGGAAATTGTGGGAAGGTTGTCCGCACTCTCCGAGTGCGGGTCAGACGCCCAAGACCGCACTCGGAGAGTGCGGACTACCTTGTCGGGACTCGTTCCGTCCATGCTCGAAGTCGGTTCGCATCCGTCCCGTCCATACATACCCCGCGAACACGGCCGGCGCGACCCAGCAGAAGTGCCACGACCACACGCCGACGGCGAGCATCACCACCATAACGGCATTCATGCCGAGGAAGGCGACCGCCGCGCGGGACGTGCGGTCATCCCACGGCCGATTGCCGTGCTGCGCCGCCCGTTGAATGAGTGGCACCAGTAGGAGCACGAGGTCGAAGTGCCACGCCCCATACGGCGCGGTGACGAACGACACCAGCACCAGCATGGGCAGATGGTTCGACACGCTCCAGCCGTCGCGGAACGTCCAGCGGTGCCAGGCGAACCACGCGAAGCCGAGCGCCATCGGCAGGAATTGCAGCCAGAACAACTCTTGCCCGAACAGCACCCGCAGCAGGATGCCGAGCGTCAACGACACGTGTTCGGCCGGCGGATGCACCTTGTAAGCGTTGAAGTAATGCGCCCACACGTCCGGGTTAAACGCCATCGGGATGGCAATCGCGATCGCGGCCGTGGTCACACCGCCGAGGATGACGCGCCAGCGTCTGGATACCATCGCGTCGATCAAGATGGCCGGCCACAACAGATACACGAGGTGCGGCTTGACGGCGATCAGCACCGCCGCCGCGCCCGCCGCGAACGGTTTGCCGGTGTGAAGGAAATACCCGAACAGCGCGACGCCGAGCAGCATCAGCCCGCTGATCTGCCCCACCTGCAACCCGAATAGCGTCGGCAGGAAGGCGAACCCGACGGCGAACGCGACCCACGGTTTCTCCGAGTTTCCGCCGTACCGCTTCCACAGCAGCCACGCGCTCAGCCCGACGGCGGCGGCGGACGCGAACAGCCAGACGAACTGCCCGACCCGCGGCGGCAGCGCGCCAAGGGGCATCACCGCCGTCAGCGTCCACGGCGGATTCCACATCATCACCGCGTCGTCCACGGCGTCCAGTTTCCGCCCCGCCGCCACTTGCAGCGGCCACAGGTTGGCCTTCAGGTACGGGTTGGTGCCGTCCAGGTTCAGACGGCCGGCGGCCCAATACTCGACGTAGTCGTCCGGCGGCCACACCGTCGGATCGGCCAGCAACCCGGACAACTGCCACCCGGCGACGCCGAGAATGGCGAGCAACGCGAAAACGGAAGCGAGGGCGCGCGCGGTCATGGCCGAAACATAGAACGCGAATCCGCGCCGGTGCGAATCGGCGGGCCGGTCGTAGAATCGCGTTCGGACCGTGACCGCCGAGACCCGTCGATGCTCCCCACCCGTACCCCCGGCTCCCCCCTCGACCGCCTCGTGATGGCGGTCCTCACGTTCCTCGGCGTCGGCTGTTGCGTTCTCGGCGTGCGGACGTCCGGCGAGTCGTTCGCCTGGGCCCTTTCGGCCGGCCTGCTCCCCCTCCTGTACTGGAACGCGATGCGGGCGCGCGGCCTCGCCGGGTGGGCCGCGCCGCCGCTGTTCCTGTTCACCGCCTTCGACGGAGCGGTGATCGCGCAGGGGGTGTTCGCCGGGATCGTGGTGGGCGGACTCGCGCGGAGCGGGTTCTTCTTCGCCGCCTTCCATCACCCCCGCGCCGGCCCGAATCGTTTGCCCGTGTCGGTCGGCCAGCAACTCATCCTGATCGGGGTGTCGATGGCGGCGTGGGTGGAACTCGGCACGCCGGGCTGGCGGCCGTGGATGGCGCTGGTGGTGTCTCTCGGCCTGTTAGCATGGTGTTATCGGCCGATGTTCGAACTGATGGTGGAGCCGATTATGCGGGTCATGTACCGCATCCGCTGGGCCGGGTCGGGCCGGCGGATGTTCCCCCCGCGCGGGCCGGTGCTGGTGATCGCCAACCACGGCTGCTGGTTCGACCCGATGTTCATGGGCAAGATCCTCCCGCGGCCGATGACGCCGATGATGACCAGCCGGTTCTACGGCATCTGGTTCCTCCGCCCGCTGCTGAAGTACATCTTCCGCGTCATCGTGGTGCCGGACGTGCAGATGCGGCGGGACGCCCCCGAACTGCGAGACGCGGTGGCGGCGCTGACGCGGGGCGAGTGCGTGCTGATCTTTCCCGAAGGGTACTTGCAGCGGTCGGCGGACAAGCCGCTCCGCCGGTTCGGGCAGGGGGTGTGGCAAATCCTCAAGGACTGCCCGGACGTGCCGGTGGTGGCGTGCTGGATCGAGGGCGGGTGGGGGAGTTGGTGTTCGTTCAAGGACGGCCCGCCGACGAAGAACAAGCCGCGCGACTGGGGTCGGCCGATTACCATCGGGCTGGCCGCGCCGGTGGTGGTCCCCGCCGAGGTGTTAGCCAACCAGATGCGAACGCGGTTCCACCTGATGAACTTGGTGTCGGCCGCGCGAATCCATGACGGGTTGGACCCGCTGCCGCCGTTCGAGTTGCCGGCCGGGATTGGCGACCTCGAGGAAGGCTGACGCGCCCGGCGGAGAAACCCGCCGAGACAGACCGGAGACACTCAGACGCTTTTTCTTCCCACCGAACGGCACGCATCGGAATCGTCGTCTCGTGCCATTCGCGTCAAGGACTTGCGGCCATTATGCGAAATCGTGGCGCTTTCTTGTACCGAATCCGAGCGGTTCGCCTCTGAATATCAGGAGTAGCGGATCGAGTTTTCGGATTACTGTAAATCCCGCCCCCGGCGCGGGTAGGCAGAGATGTGTTCGGAAACACCGAATCGGATCAAAATCGAGAATTCTTCCGATTTCGGACCGCGACTTGCCTCATCGCATATACTTGTGACGGAATCCGTCCCAATTTGGGGCGATATCCAAACTCTCACTCACTCGACGGAGACCCCACGGGCGTTGCCCTGGCCGCCGAGACCGTACCAAAAAGGTGGTGTCCCATGGCCCGGAAGGATGCACTCCTGAAGATCACGAAGGTGCTCCTCGCCCGCCGGAACGAACTCCGTAGCCGGCTGAGCGGCAACCTGCAAGACCTCGGCGGCGGGTTCGCCGGCAGCGGCGACGCGGCGGACGTGGCGTTCGGCAGTGTCGGCGACGAGATGGCTTCCCAACTGGCCGAGTTGGAAGCCAAGGAGTTGATGCAGACCGAGATCGCCCTCCTGCGGATCAAGCAGGGGCGGTACGGGGTGTGCGAGGTGTGCGTGAAGAAGATCCCCGTCGCCCGAATGGACGCCCTGCCGTACTGCATCACTTGCGTCCAGTGCCACTCGCAGGTGGCCAAGGACGCCCACTGGCTGGACGCCCAGATGGCCACCGGCTGGGACAAGGTCCGCGACGACGCCGACTCCGAGTACGACGTGTCCGCGCTGGAAATGGAACTGACCAAATAGTCGGGATCGCGACCGACGAGACCGGCCGGCGGGAGGGCACTGAGTGTCCTCCCGCCGGCCGGTTTTTTTCCGCGTGGGCAACGCACTTCCCACCCTTGCGCGGGTTCCGTCACTCCACGAAGGCGAACTCGCTGCTGGCGAACAGCGCCTGCGCGACGGCGGCCCACGCGGCCGTCGTCCGCTTCCCGTCGTCCGTCTCCGTCGCTCGCAGGGACATGGCATAAGCCGCGACGAACGCCGATGTCCGCGTCACCTCGTCCGCCGTCGGGGCGCGGCAGTACGCCTGCCGGTAGGCGAACGTCACCCGCTCCGCGTCTGTTGTCTCGCCGCCGGTAATCCGCCCGGCGAACTCGGCGGCGCGGGCCGTCACGAAGGGGTTATTCATCAGGAACAACGCCTGCGGCGCGACGGTGGTGGCGGTGCGGTGGCCGACGGTGACGCACGGGTCGGGGAAGTCGAACGTCTGAAAGAAGTCGAACAGCTTGCCGCGGATCACGGGCAGGTACAAGCTGCGGCGGCGGGTGTCGTACTGCACCTCGCGGACGTAATCCAGGTTCGCCCCGCTGTACAGCGTGCCGCCGACGGTGCGGTCCAGGGTGCCGGCCGTGGCGAGCATGGCGTCGCGGATCGCCTCGGCCTCCAACCGCCGCCGGGGGAAGCAGGAGAGGAGTTTGTTTTCCACGTCCGTCGCGGGCGGCGTGCCCCCGGCCTGCTGGTACGTCTTCGAAAACAGGATGAGCTTGTGCAGGCGCTTGACGGACCAGCCGTTCGAGGCGAACTCAGAAGCCAGCCAGTCCAGCAACTCCGGGTGCGTCGGGCGGTCGCCGAGCCGGCCGAAGTTGTCCGGCGTTCGCACCAACCCCTCGCCGAAGTGGTGCCGCCAGACGCGGTTGACGAACACGCGGGCCGTTAGCGGGTTGGTCGGGTCGGCGATCCAGTTCGCCAACTCAAGCCGTCCGGAGCGGTCGCGGAGTTGTCCGAACCGCGTCTTCGCCGACACGGGTTTGTCGCCGGGGTTCGGTTTCAGGCCGACGAACGGCGGCTGGTTCTCGCCGGCCAGGATGCGCGGGAACACCGGTGGGGCTTCCTCGCCGGCGGTCAGGTAGTTGCCCCGCACCTGCACGAACAGGTTCCGCGGTTGCGTCCCATAGGCGGCGGCGGTGCCGTCTTCCACGCCCAAGTAGAACTCGGATTTCGGCAGTGCCGCTTCCCACTTCTTGACTTCCGCCCGCTTCGCCTCCGCCTTCTCGTGAAGTTCCTTCCGCTTGGCCTTGTCGGTTTCGGGCACTTTGCCGAAGTCGCGTTCGATCAGCCGGATCTCGCGCCGCAGCGTGTCCAGTTGCTTCTCCGCGTCGGCCTGTTCCTTCGTCTTCCCGCCGCCGGTGCCGTGCTCGAAGGTCTTCGCCACGGTGTTCAGGTTCTGCATCGTGCGGGTGCTGGTGAACACCCCGAGCAGGCTGTAATAGTCGCGGGTGGGCAGCGGGTCGAACTTGTGATCGTGGCAGCGGGCGCAGCCGAAGGTGAGGCCGAGGAACGCCTTGCCGGTGGTGTCCAGTTGCTCGTCGGCGATGTCCAGCAGCATCTTCTGCTTGTCCGGCTCGGCCAGCACTTTCGGCCCCAGCGCCAGGAACCCCAGCGCCGCCAACCGGTCCCGCTCGTCGCCGTCGGTCAGCAGGTCACCGGCCAGTTGCTCGCGGACGAACCGGTCGAACGGCTTGTCCGCGTTGAACGCCTTCACGACGGAGTCGCGGTACTTGTAGGCGTTGCCGAAGGCGGTGTTCTCGTCCATGCCGTTGCTGTCGGCGTAGCGGGCGACATCGAGCCAGTGCCGGCCCCACCGCTCGCCGTAGTGCGGGCTGGCCAGCAGCCGGTCCACCACGGTCTCGAAGGCGGTCGCGGCGGTGTCCGACTCGAACGCGGCCAGTTCGGCGGGCGTCGGCGGCAGGCCAGTCAGGTCGAACGTCACCCGCCGCAGTAGCGTCCGCTTGTCGGCGGGCGGCGACAGTTTCAGTCCGGCGTCCGCGAGTTTGGCCTGAACGAAGGTGTCCACGGGGTGCGGACCCGGCGTCGGCTGCCGGGGAACCGCGAGGGGTTGAAACGCCCAGAACTGCTTCTGCGCCGCGGTAAACAGCGGGCCGTCTTTCGGCTTCGCCGGATCGACGGTCGCGGCCCCCGGCCACTCGGCCCCGGCCGCGATCCACTTCTCCAGCGCGGCGATGTCGGCGTCCGGCAACTGGCCCGCCGGCGGCATCTGGAGCGCCTCGTCGGTGTACCGCACCGCCTTCAGCAGCAGGCTTTCCGCCGGTTTCCCCGGCACCACCGACGGCCCGGTGTCCCCGCCCGCCAGCACGGCCGCGCGGGAGGTCATCTTCAGCCCGCCCTTCGCCTTCGCGTCGTCGTGGCACTTGGCGCAGTGCGAGAGGAACAGCGGCCGGACCTTCTTCTCGAAGTGTTCGACGGCGGCAGGGTCGGCGGCGACGGCGGGCGAAGCGAGGACCAGCGCGACGAGGAGCAATCGGCAGGGCATCGGCGGCGTCCTCGGAACGTGCGGTCGGGCGGGTAACAATATTGTAGCGGTTCCGCCGCTCCGTCCGCCACCGCCGTCAGGGGTGCCCCATGAGTGATCTCGACGCCTTTCTCGCCGGCATCGTGGCGGAGCCGCACAACGCCCTCCGCTGGCTGGTGATGGCCGATTACTTGGAGGAGAACGGCTTTCCCGACCGGGCGGAGTTGGTTCGCGTCCACCGCGAGTTGCTCCGCACCTGCACTGCCATGCGGGAGACGAAGGCCCGGAAACAGCTTCACGCCCGCATGATGGAACTGATGCGAGCCGGGGCGAAGCCGTGCCTGCCGCAGAAGACACTCATTCTGCCCGGCGGGGTGGAGTTGCGGATGGCGTTCATCCCGCCGGGGTCGTTCTTGATGGGCAGCCCGAAGTCGGAGAAGGATCGGGGGATAGCCGAGACGCGGCACTCGGTG
>JBBRUO010000334.1:0-6855 GCA_038247725.1 Gemmatales bacterium | reverse complement strand
GCCGCCTGGACGACCGTCGCCAACGTGCTGCTGAACCTGGATGAAATGCTGATGCGGCGGTGAGTTGCGGATTTCAGATTCATTTGAACCGCCAAGACGCCAAGGTCGCCAAGAAAGAAGAGAGAGGAAAGAGACATTCTTTGTTCTAAACCCTCGCGATTTTTGATTTTCTTGGCGGACTTGGCGTCTTGGCGATTCGTACCCTCTTCGCGAACATAACCATGAATCATCCTCTCCTGCATACCACTCGGCGGCACTTCCTCGGCGCGGGGTCGCTCGGCCTCGGCGCGGTCGCACTCGCGGCGCTCGGCGGCGACACCGCCACGGCCAAGCCCAGGGACAACCCGCTGGCCCCGCGGTTGCCGCACTTCCCGGCCAAGGCCAAGCGGGTCATCTACTTACACATGTCCGGCAGTCCGCCGCACCTGGACCTGTTCGACTACAAGCCGGAACTGGTGAAGCGCACCGGCGAGCCGGTGCCGGAGTCGTTCCTGAAGGGCCGACGGTTCGCCTTCACCTCCGGAGTGCCGAAGTTGCTCGGCACCCCGCGCAAGTACAAGCAGTACGGCAAGGGCGGCATCTGGATGTCCGACGCGGTGCCGCACTTCCATGAGATCGCCGACGATATTACCGTCATCAAGTCGATGAACACCGACGAGTTTAACCACGCGCCGGCGGAACTCCTGCTGTTCACCGGGCACAACCGTCAGGGCCGCCCCGGCATGGGCACCTGGGTGACATACGGCTTAGGGAGTGAGAACCAGAACCTGCCCGGCTTCGTCGTGCTGATTTCGTCCGGTGTGCAGCCGAGCGGCGGGGCGAACTGCTGGGGCAGCGGGTTCGTTCCCAGTGTGTATCAGGGGGTGCAGTGCCGCAGCACCGGCGACCCGGTGCTATACGTGTCCGACCCCGCCGGCATGGGCCGCGACACCCGACGCAAGACCATCGACGCCCTGCGCGATCTGAACGAGATGCAAGCCGAGCAACTCGGCCACCCGGAGACGACGACCCGCATCGCGCAATACGAACTCGCCTTTAAGATGCAGACGAGCGTGCCGGAAGTGATGGACATTAAGAAAGAAACGAAGGAGACGCTGGAAGCCTACGGGGCGACGCCGGGCGGCAGCAGCTTCGCCAACAACGTGCTACTCGGCCGGCGGCTGTTGCAACAGGGGGTGCGGTTCGTGCAACTGTTCGACTGGGGGTGGGACTTCCACGGCACCAACCCGAACGAGGACATCCGCGACGGCCTGACGAAGAAGTGCGCGACCATGGACAAACCCATCGCCGCGCTCATCAAGGACTTGAAGCGGTTGGGCATGTTCGACGATACGCTCGTGGTGTGGAGCGGCGAGTTCGGCCGCACCCCGTTCCGCGAGGGCCGCACCAGCGGCGGCCAGATCCTCGGCCGCGACCACTACCCGGACAGCTTCTGCACCTGGATGGCCGGGGCCGGGGTGAAACGCGGGTTCAGCTACGGTGAGTCGGACGAGTTGGCCTTCGGCGTGGCCGAAAACAAGGTCCACGTCCACGACCTGCAAGCGACCATCCTGAACCAACTAGGCATGGACCACACGAAACTGACGTACCGGTTCCAGGGCCGCGACTACCGCCTCACCGACGTGCATGGCAAGGTGGTCAACGACGTGCTGGCGTGAGGTGGTATCCCACTCGGTCACGGCGACGAGTAGTAGTCTCGTCGCCGCGACCGCAGGAGGGTCTGGCGGCATGGCTGACCTCATCCCCCCGATTCCAACTGCTTCTCGCACACGATCAGGTTCGCGCGGAGGTCGGCGTCCCACCGCAGGCCGACGATGTCATACCCCAGCACGATGGCCAGGTGCAGCATCGGGCGGTGCTGGTTCAGGCACTCCAGGCGGATGCTCTCGTACCCCTGCGCGGCCGCCCACGTCTGCGCCTTCTCGATCAGTTGCGAGCCGAGGCCCATCCGCCGGCAGTCGCCGATCACCCCGTAGAACCAGGCGAAGAAGGTGTCCGGCTTCAGCTCGAAGCCGAGGAAAAAGCCGACCGGTCGGCCGGCGAGACGGGCCACCAAGAGGAGCGGTTTGTGCCGGCCCTCGAACCGCCGCTGGAAGGAGTCGAGGGGCCGCGCCGGGCGAAAGATCTGGTTGTACAGTTCGACGACGAGCGGCAACTCGTCGGGACCGACGACATCGATGACCGCATCGGACATGAGGGGGAACACCCGAAAAAGGGAAAAAAAAATCCGGAGGGCGAGTCCCCCCGTCGCGCCGTCTGGTGGGCTTGGCGGGGGACTCGCCCTCCGGTGCGATCACCGCCCGCCGGGGCGGTACAAGCCGGCGACGATCTGCTCCCAGGACGGCACGTCCCAGTTGGCGATCAGTTCGCGGGAGGCTTCCACGGTCGGGCCGCCGTCGTCCACCGGGGCGGGAGTGGCGGGTTCCTCGTCGTCCTCCTCCATCTCGCCGTTCGCGGCGTCCTCGACCTCACCGTCCGCCTCTTCCGACTCCTCCCCGGCGACGGTTTCCGCCACCTCGCCGGCCTCCCCGCCCTTCTTCTTGCGGCGGCGACGGCGGCGGCGCTTCTTCTTCGGCCCTTCTTCGCCGGGTTCGCCGGTCGGTTCACCGTCGGCTCCCTCGTCCGGGCCGTCGTCGGCCTCGGCGTCGCCGTCCGACTCATATTCCTGGAACGAATCGGTACCGGGGTCGGCCGCGGCGAACTCGGAATCGTCCTCGGCATCGCCGCCGGCGTCGAAGGTTTCCTCCGGCTCCGCCTCGGCGGCGGGCGCGGGCGGGCGGGTCGGTTGTTCGAGGCCGAGTTCGCGGGCCAAGTCGGCCCAGCCGTCGTCGGGGTCGGTGTTACCGGTCATAGGCATGAGAATGTCAACTTCGCGGGAGGAAGGAACCATCCTATCTTATCGCGCGACCGGCTGACCGGACATGCGGGCCACCAACACGCCACGGCGGGCGGTGGCCGGGTGGTGGTTGCCGGTGAACCCGATATCGACAACGCGGTCCCCCGGTTCGGCCCCGAACCCGGACGCCAAATCGGCGGCCGTGTCGCCGGTGCCGGCCAGCTCTTCCCGGTGGACGAAGTAGGCGTCGTCGTCCCGGTTGGCCTCGAACTCGAGCGCCGCCAGCAGCGCGTCCGCCACCTGCGGGGGCGCGGACAGGCCGGGTAGCAGGCGGCCGACGAACTCGGCCACGGCGTGTTCGAGACATTCCCGCGGGGGCAGTACGAAAAAGGTAGACATGTCTTCCGCATCCGAGTGAGTGACTGGTGGGACAGGGGGAGTTATCGGCGAACCGGCCGGGCCAACCGACGCGGGGCGGGGTGGAAGTGGGGGCGAAAGGTGAGCGGCGGGCGGAACAACCGGCACCCGGCGCGCCACCGTGTGCGCGTGGCAGAAGCGGACGCGGGCCGAGCGGCCGACGCCCAGAGGCGGGGAAAACAGTGGAGGCCGGAGGCAGAGGTGGGGAAAGGCCGTTCGCGGATTTGCATTCCAGAAGAACGGGAACGGGATTGCCGCGCGGCACCGCCGCGCGGCGAATCGACGACCCACTTCCCAAAACTCGTTACTTGCCGGCGTTCGCCTTCTCGAAGTACTCGTTCGCCTTGGCCGGGTTCAGGGCCAGCGACCCCGGTTTCCAGTCGGCCGGGCACACTTCGCCGTGCTTCTCGAAGTGTTGCAGCGCGTCAATCACCCGCAGCGCCTCGTCCACGCTGCGGCCGAGCGGCAGGTCGTTGATGGTGGCGTGCCGGATGATGCCGGACTTGTCGATGAGGAACAGCCCCCGCAGGGCGATGCCGGCGTCCAGCAGCACGCCGTAGTCGGAGCTGATCTTCTTGGTCAGGTCTTCCACGAGCGGGTATTCCAGCTTGCCGAGGCCGCCCTTCGCCCGCGGGGTGTTGATCCACGCCAAGTGGCTGAACCGGCTGTCGATGGACACGCCCAGCACTTCCACGCCCCGCTTCTTGAAGTCGGCGATGCGGTCGCTGAAGGCGATGATCTCGGTCGGGCAGACGAAGGTGAAGTCGAGCGGGTAGAAGAACAGGACGACGTGGTTCTTGCCCTGATAGTCGGACAGTTTGACCGTCTTGAAGTCGCCGTCCACCACGGCTTGGGCGGTGAAGTCGGGCGCTTCCTTCGTCACGAACGCGGGCATCGGGTGAGGCTCCGGGAGTCGGGTGTTGGGGCCGGTGGCGCGAGTGCGACCGGGAACCGCTATCGTAGGTGTTCGGCGGGGGAAAGTCCGCCGCCCCGTGGCATTTCAAGTCACCCGTCCGTCGTCACCCCTCGTCCGGGCCGAGTTCCGGGCTGTCGATGTCGAGTTCGCCCACCCGCAAGTGTTCCCGCGCCGCCGCCGCCCGCCTCGCCGCTGGCGAACTCGCCCCTGACGGCGTGGACCAACGGCGAACTGGCCGCCGCCCTGCTGGCGTCCACGGCCGCGCTGGTCGTGGTGTCTCAGTGGTTCTACCGCCGCAGCGTCCGCCGCGCCTGGCAGCGCGGCAAGATCGAAGAAACGACCGGGTTGTGATCCACTGGCATCGTGAGGGAGAGACGCCCACCAAAAGACACGCGTCAGGAAAGGAACGCCTTCGCCATTGCCGAGTAGTCGGCGGCGGGGAGTTGAGCGCCGATGAGCGCGGTTCGATGTTTGGCGATCTCAACCGGGATATCGGCGTCTTGTGGAAGTTGGGCCATCGCCGACAGTAGAACATCGATGGTGGACCGACGGTCGGCGAGTTGCCGGAGATGGAACTGCCTTGCCTCAACAAGCTCCGGACGATTCAGTCCCAACTCATCGATAGTACGTCGGCCACGACGGCTCTTCCGTACTGGATCGGCCGACGACCCGACGAACGTGATGAAGCGTTCCGGGTTTTCGGCGGCCGGATGAATGAAGACAGGTTTCTCGCGGGAAATCGGGTCGCCGTGGGAGCGACACCGGTCGCGCTGGACACGCAGCGGGAAGAGATTCTTTTTGTGTCGTTGGTTGCAGAGTTGGCAGGCGAGGAAGAGATTGTCCCAGTCGTAGGCGAGCCAGTAATAGCCGGTCTTGGACAGCGGTTGGCCTTTCGATTGATGCACGCCTCGCTTCGGACGGAAGTGCTCAACATCGCCGTAGGACACATGCGTGACGCGCGACTCGCAGAACGCGCACTTCCCGCGCTGGTCGGCGATGAGTGCAGCTTTCACCGATTCGTGAGCGTAGATGTTTGAATCGAATGGCGGGAACGCCAGCCGACCTGTCTGGTAGCCGAGCGGGTCCGAATCGAAATCGTCGCAGAGTTGCTTCGTCGCGGCGGCACCCGCCGCGAGTAACTCCGCAGGGCCCGACGGCTTCACGATTCGGATCATGGCGCGAGCTTCTTCTTCAGCATTTCCAGAGTCTGTCGCACTTCGTCCATCGCCTTCATGTCCGGCCTCGTTTCGCCGAACGGCAACTCGCGAAGCTGCTTCTCGATGTCGGCGAGTTCCCCCTGCTCCGTTTTCGTGAGCTTGTCTTTCGCTAGCAGCGCGTGCTTCCGTGCGAAGAGTTGTTCCACTTCGACAGGCCGAGCGGACGACATCCCAAAAAGGTCGCTGGTCAGGATTTGGTCGAGCCGCCAGTTGCGGACGTCCTCCGGGTTGTTCTTGACCTCGACGTAGTGGTTGCCGTCGGCGTCCTTCTCGGTCGAGCGGACGAGGACGGCGATGTTGGCGTTCGCGCTGGCGGCGGCCTGCACCACCAACGGGCTGTGCGCCGTCACGATGAACTGCGTGTTCGGGAACCGCTCCGACAGGTAGCCGATCACCTTCCGCTGCCACACGGGATGCAGGTGCAAGTCGATTTCGTCCACAAGGCACACCGCCGGCTCCGCCGGTGGGTTCTCGCTGTCGGGGTGCAGTTCGATAAGCCGGCTGGTGAAGTCGATCACCCAAGACAGCATGCCTTGATAACCGTGTCCAAGGGCTGCTAATGGCACCCACCCGTCTGGACCAAGAAAATCGATTGTCGGCTCCGGAACATGTCCCGTTCCTGGCGCCACCCTAACATCTCGGACGCCCGGCAGAATGCCGGCAATCATCGACTTCACATCCTTGAACAGTACCTCAGCGCCGTCACCTCCAGAGTTGGCAGCAAACGCGAGGTTTATCATCCATCGTGTAACATCTCTCAACGAATGAGAGTCACTTAATAGCGAGCCAATCATGAAAGAACCCGTCGGATTCACGTCGGCGTCGTTCCCTTCAACGAGATCCCGCTTCACTCCGTATCCAAAGAAACGGCTATTGGCAACAAGGAACCCAAAATCAATCATCCCTCCGGTCTGTAGTCTCGTCCAGCACTCTTCATCAGGGTGGCCTGATCCGTATCCTGGAGGATTACAAACATGGCGAACCGTCTCACGCAACGCTGGTAACTCTCCAATGATTGACTGACCGAGTTCGAGAGTGAACTCTGATGACGTGGCACCACGTCTGGACAGTGATTGCTTTGAATACCGTCGAGGGATAAAGTGTGTCATTTGGCTCACTGCAATTAACCGCAACAGCGTCGTCTTCCCCGTCCCATTATCCCCCAGGATCACGGTCCACTGCCGGGGCCGTCCTTCGCCGTCGGAGCAGTCGATGGTTTGCTTCGGGCCGAAGCAGCGGATGTTCTCCACCGACAACGACAGGACGTAGCAGCCTGCCGTCGGCTTCTTGCTAGCCGCGTGTTTCCCGTTGCCCTTCGGCTTCGGCGATCGTTTCCCGTTGGCCTTGCCCACGTGCTGTCTCCCTTTCACATGGGATTCTATCGCCGGTCCGGACCGACTCGAATCGGAGTCACTCGAACCGCTGCCCCGTCAACTTCAGGAAGGTCGCCTCGAAGTCGAACTCGCGGG
>JBBRUO010000333.1:0-6855 GCA_038247725.1 Gemmatales bacterium | reverse complement strand
CCAGAATTCGGCCAGTGCCATCACGCCGCCCTCCCGATACAAACCCGACGCCGGTCACCTCGTCGGCTGCCGGTCTTTCCTCCCGTGCGACGGGCGAAAGCGTCCGCGACCGCCCCACATGTCGTTCGGGAGCCGCCGGGTGGGATTTTCACCGGGACCAGGGAAAGCGCGCATTCTACAATATGAAACCGCGAGGTCGAGCCGAAGTGACGGCCGGCGATGGGACAAGGGCATTCCGGCCGCGTTCGACCGGTGGAGTTGGTTTAGACACAATCTGATCGAAGGGTGAGCGTGGGGTTTTGTTCGCCCGCCGCGACAGAAAGGCGTCACCCCCCAAGCGGTTCGTGCCTGGCGGGCGCGGCGGGCGAACAAAACCGAGGCGCTGGCGATCAGCCCCATTCGGTGTCAGTCGAACTTGGCGACATCGATCACCAAGTCCTCGTCCGCCTTCACCTCCACTTCAATGGTGGACTTCTCTCGGTTGTACTTGCCCTTGAAGTAATCCTTCCCGCCGACGGGGGCCATCACGATGGCCACCCGATACTTGCCCGGCGGGATGCCCTTGGCGTCCGGCCCGATGAGTTCGAACGACCCCTCGGCGGCGTCGAGGACCTGCGCCTCGAACTCCTCGCCGGCGTCGGCGGTGCCGACCTTGATGAACGTCACCTGCATGCCGGGGTCGCCGGGCGGCAGGTTCTCCGTGCGGATGTTGATGGGCAGGCCGTTCTCGAGAATCCGGCCCTTCGGCTTGCTGCGGCCTTCCGCCGTTTCCCCGGCGCTGTCGCCGCACCCGGCGAAGGTGACGGGACACAACAATACGACCAGCAGCCGCGCCGCGCGCGGGGGGAGCATCGGGATTCGCATCACTGCGCCTCGGGAGAGAGAAGGAGGGACGGGCGAAGCGGCGGCCCGGTCCGCGGGAGTGACCGGGCCGCACGACGAAGCCACAAAGTGGGTGTTAGAAGTCGTTGCCGAGGACGCCGCCGTCGGACTTGTGCCCGAGCCGGAAGAAGGTGCTGCCCGACCCACAGCAACTGATACTGAAGCGGATGAACCGGACGGAGCCGTCGCCCAGTAGCCCCTGGAAGCCGCCGGGGTGAACGCCCCCGAACCGCCCGTCGCCGTCACGGTTGTCGTCGGGGAGCGGGGCCAGGTTCGTCCGCCGCACCACGTCGTGATCCCACCCGGCGGAATACCCCTCGTTGTCGTCGCCCCGGAAACCGGTCGATCCCTTCCGCAGTTTCTTGTCCCCCACCATGAGGGTGTTCGTCAGCCCGTCCGTCATGTCCGTCAGCCGCGCGGGGTTCCGCCGCCGGGTGCCCGGCACGTTGCTGCCGCCGTTGAACGTGCGGACGATGATGCCGTTGTCGTTGCTGTTGTTGGCGATGGAGCCGGCGTAATCCGTCTGCCCGTGCGTGCCCGTGCCGGGGTAGCCGGAGTTCGGGATGTACCAGGAATTGCGCTGGGTGTGCGCGGTCGGCCCGCGGCGGGACGGGCAGAAGTACGTCTTGACGGTCGCCGCCCGCGCCTGGGCCATCTGTGCGCCGATGGTGGGCGCGTTGCCCCCGCGGTAGAGGTTGTCCTGTTCCATGAACGGGAGGATCTGGAACCCCCACCCGGCGCGCTGCTCGAGGACATCCATCGGGGCCGCGGCCGGCGCGGCCGGGTTCGGCGCGACGCCGACGACGGGTTGCCCGTAAGTCGGGGCCATCCCCCAGTGCTGGCCGCCGGAGGGGAGGTACCCGGTGGTGTCGAAGTGGTTGTGGAACGCCAGCCCGATCTGCTTCAAGTTGTTGCTGCACTGCATCCGGGCGGCGGCCTCGCGGACCTTCTGCACCGCCGGCAGCAGCAGCCCGATCAGGATGGCGATGATGGCGATGACCACCAGCAACTCGATCAGCGTGAACCCCGACCGGACTCGTTTCGACGCGGACATGGGTGAGCCTCGCGAAATGGGAGAAGAATCGCGCCGGCGGTGTAGATGATGGGCGAAGTGCCGCCGGCGGGTGCCACCTTAATGAATAAGATGTGAGTGCGTCAAGAAGAAAAAACGTCCGCCCATGCGTTTCTCGACGATTTCACTTGAAAGAGCGGTATTTGATGGCGGAAAAAATGAGGGCGACTCGCGGAATCGGGCGTCGCCCCGCGGGATTACTTCGCTTCGGCGTGCGTGATCGGGTTCGCTTTCAGCCACTCTAACGCCAACTTCATGCCTTCGTCAAAGCCGGTCTTCGGGTCGTAGCCTAGCACGGTCCGGGCCTTGGCGATGCTGAAGTCCAGGTTCCACCCGGCGAACTTCACCCGCGCGGACGTGATGAGCGGGGCGACCGTCTTGCCCTTCCGCTTGAACACGTTCTCCCGCCAGCGGGCCAGCCGCTTCGCCAGCCACAGCGGCAGCGTCTTCCACCCCGGCGGCCGCTTCAGCCCCAGCCCGTCCGCGACGGCGTGGATGAACCGCTTCTTCGAGACGAACTCGCCGTCGGTGATGTTGAACACCTCGCCGACCGCCGCCGGGTTTTCGGCGGCCAGAAAGATCGCGTCCACGAGGTTGCCGACGGAGGTGGTGTTCAGCGCGAACCGGCCGCGGCTGAAGTACCACACCGTCCGCCGCTTCAGCCGGTGGGCGATTTCGGGAACGACGGTGCGGTCACGGGGGCCGTAGATGAACCCCGGCCGCAACACCGTGACTGGCACCCCGTGCAGGCGGTGGTAGTCCAGGGCCAACTTCTCGGCTTCCACCTTGGATTGCGTGTACCCGTCGATGTGGCCGTCGGGCAGCGGCTCGCGCTCGTCGGTGCCGAAGTGGTGCCGGGCCGCGTACACACCGAGCGAACTGATGTCGATGAACCGCGTCAGCGGTTTGTCCGTCACCGCGTCCAGCAGTTTCCGAGACCCCTCGACGTTCACCGCGCGGTAATCCTCGACCGGCCCCCAGTCGCCGACCTTCGCCGCCGCGTGGACGATCACGTCCACTCCCTCAACCGCTTTCGCCAGGGCGGCCGCGTCGGTCAGGTCGCCGGGGACGATCTCCGCACCGAGGGATCGCAGGAAAGACGTGTCCGCCGTGGGCCGAGCGAGGCAGCGGACGGCGTGCCCGCGCTTCAACGCCTCCTCTGCGACGTGCGACCCAACGAACCCGGTGCCGCCGGTGATCAGGAACAAAGCCATGTCCGCGAACCTGGAGAGGGAGTGGCTTTAAGTAGGTCCGGCTCGGCGAGCCGGACAGCCCGCCCCGGCGGGGCGGACCTACTCCACCTTCGTCTCGCGGCCGGCGAGGACGCGGATGTTGTCCGCGATTCGCTGCGCCTTCGCCCCGTTGAACGGCACCACCCACACGGCGTAGGTGCCGGGCGGGACCACCATGTCTTTCTTGTAATCGCCGGCCTGTTGCACCGCGACGTGGCCCTTCTCGCCGGGGCCGGAGTCGGTCGTGGCCGTCACCACGACCGCGTTCGCGCGGGGCAAATCATCACCCCGCACGAACACCGTGCCGAGGTGGTCGCTGAGCGAGACCGTCTGTGTCCCCGGTTTCGCCGACCACTTCGCCAGTACCATCACCGGCAAGCCCCCCTTCGGCGTGAAGGACACGTCGAACGGCCCGGCGTTCGGCAGTTCCGAGGCGACGGTGAAGTCGGTGACGCTGGCGATCGGCTTGTACTCCTTTCGCCCCGGCCCCGGTTTCCCGGCTTCGACGACGGCCACGCGGCCGCCCTTGGGGATGGCGCGACCGGTGGCGAAGGTGATCCGCGGGGGGTCCGCCGCGATCACGGATGTCACGGCGAACAAGAATGAGGCGAGTGCGAGGCGGTTCATGACGAGATTCCGGGGAGGGTTCATGAAATACTGACGACGGACGAGCCAAAATCGCTCCCGCGAATCCCGTGGCTCGGACGCAACATCATTCTGCACATCGACTTTGGATGCCGATGTCGTTTTCCGACAAGTCGCGTTGACAGCCCGCTGCGAACCTGACAAAATCCTCCTCGTCCATCGGCCTCTTCTCTGTTCCGGCCCCATCAAGCCGAGGCGCAAGCCGAAGTTTGGTGGGGTTTTTTCGTTTCTCCCGGCGTTCCCCGACCGCCCAAAAATTGGGGTTGATTCCGCGCCCCGCGTGGTTTCCCATATCCTCACTGCGCCGGCCACACCACCGACCGTCACCACGAGAAAGGACTCTCGCCATGTACTTGCGACCGCTGCTGTTCCTCGCGTTCGCCTGCTTGCTCCTGTTGCCCGACTGGTCCACCGCGCGGCCGTTCCGCCGGTGGGTGAACTCGGCCCCGCTGTTCCGTCCCGTGGCGAACCGTTACTCGGTCCCCGTGACTTACAGTCACCCCGCCCCGGTGAGCTACGGCTACCCCGCCGCCCCCGTGGCGTCCAGTCAACCCGCACCGGTGGTGTACTCCGCGCCCGTCTATTCGCCGCCGTGCCCGCCAATGTTCCTGACGCCAATGGTGGCGTGTCCGCCGGTGACGCCGGCTCCGAGAGGCCCGACCGTGGTGCCGGAACGGATGGCCGACACGAAGCCGCCCGTGACGGCGGCCCCGCCCGCCGTGCCCAAGGCAGCCCCGTCGGTGATCCGCCAGGCCGGGAACGAGGAGCGGCTGCCGCCGATGCCGGTCCCGATCCCGGTGCCGCCCCGCCCGGTCGTCGATCCCCAGCCCGCGCCGCCGAAGATGTCCGTCGAACTCGCGCCGCCCAAAGCGATCATCGAGGAATCGGACAAGCCGGACTCGCTCCCCGCCTTCTCCCTGCCGGCGAAGGAGAAGGAGTCGCCGACGGACCTGCCGAAGTTCGACCTGCCGCCGTTGCCGCCACTGGCCCCGCCGACGACGGCGAAGTCCAGCCCGCTCAACGCTGACGCGGTGGCCGATGTCTACCCCGTCGCCGGTCCGGCCCCGGCCGACCGCGCCGCCACGCGGAGCGTCTCGTTCGTGAACAAGAGCAGTCGTGATGTGATCCTGACGGTCGCCGGGAAGATGACAACGCTGCCCAGCGGCCAGTACCTGCAAGTGACGTTGCCAGCCACCTTCGCGTGGCAGATCGGCGGCGAGAAGGAGCGACACGTGACCGTCCCGGACACCGCGCCGGGGGTGGATGTGGTCCTCCGCCGCTGACACCAACCGCCGAGCCGCGACCGTAAAGGGAAGCGGCCACTCTTCGTGAGGCCCGCCGATGGTCCGGCAGATTCACCCGACGGACGTGAAGGCGAAACTCGACGCCGGCGAACCGGTGCTGCTCGTGGACGTGCGACAGCCGGAGGAGTACGCCCTTTGCCGCATCGCCGGGAGCGTGCTGATTCCACTCGGCGAGCTGACGGGGCGGGTCGGGGAATTGGACCCGCCAGACGGGGCGACGGTGGTGGTATACTGCCACCACGGGATCCGAAGCCTGTCCGGGGCGGCGGTGCTGGCCCAGGCCGGGTTGCCGAACGTCGTCAGCATGGCCGGCGGCATCGAGGCGTGGAGTACGTTGGTCGATCCCGCCGTGCCGCGGTACTGATACACGAACCCGCTGAGCCTGTCCCATTCCGTTGTGGGGGCGGGCCGGTCTGCCACCTCCCCTCAATGAGGGGAGGTGAGTCGCGTGCCCCTCTCGGCACTTGGGACAACGTCAGCGGGTTCGTGGATGAGGCGACTCACTTCGCGGCGGTGAGCGGCGTCGCCACCACCAACTTCGGCGCGCCGTCCAGCAGGTCCCCGAACTGCCCGACGAACGCCAACAGGTGGTCCGTCTTGAAGTGCGCTTCCAGCGCCGGCAGGTCGTCCCACTTCTCGATCAGGTAGAACGTGTTCGGCTCCTCCGTCGAGCGGAAGAAATCGTACTGCTTGCACCCTTTCTCCTTCAGCGTGGCGGCGGCCACCGTCGCGGCGGCGGCGATCATCTTGTCGGCCATGCCGTCCTTCACCTTCGCCGTCACCAGCAGGGAAAACGGCTTGTCGGCCCCGACTTTCTCCTTCACCGTCTTGAACAGGGCGGCACCGGGGGCGTCCTGGGCCGGGACGCCGGCGGCGAACAGCAGGGCGGTAGCCAGGACGATGGCACGACGCATGGCGGAACCTCATCGGGGGTGTGGGAAGGCCGAACTCCGGCCGTATCAGCATACGAGCCGGCGAGGGTGCGGATGCCGCGCCCGCGACGTCGCTTTCGCCCGTGGCCGCGTTAGACCGGATCCGGCCCGGCATGAGCCGTTTCGCGCGTCCATATCGCCCCAACGGGGCGACCGTGAATAGCCCAAGCCGTGAGGCTGATGTTTGCCCACATCTTCGGCAGACTTCGGCGTGGCGCAAGGGACGGCGGGACAACATCGTGGGGAGGGAATGTCATGGACGGCCCGACGACGGCACCGAACACGACTACTCCGATCTCACCTCCATCCCTTAATCCGCGGACGTCTGGGCAATGGCACGCGACGCGGGTCCGTGGCCTGAAGTGGACCCGCCGGCGGGCGTCGAGCCGCTGGAGTGGGTGTTGCTGACCAACGTGCCGGTGGCGAATCCCAGCGTATCCATCCAGCCGACTCGACCGGTTGCACTGCACTTCTCGACCAGGGTTTCCATCGACGCCGCCTGCTTCGTCCTGTGGATCGGCACGGTCGTGACCGGGGTTTTCTTCCTCCCCCCGCCGGGTGAGTTCGGGCTCCGGCCGTCGCCCGATTGAATACGTCGGACCGGCCGGCGACGGAGGTCGGAGGTGGGGCCAGCCACCACCGCCGCGAGGTTGCCGGAAGGGGATGTCGAAGCCGACCGCCGGTGCTGTTCCCGTCATCGGTGCAAACGCCGACCGAAGCCCGGCTGGGGCCAGGACACATCGGACGTGTCCGACCGCGTGGGCAATTTTCCCCCTCACCCGATCGAT
>JBBRUO010000332.1:0-6876 GCA_038247725.1 Gemmatales bacterium | reverse complement strand
CTGCACCCGGACCCGGTGCCGCACGCCGACTTCGTCACGACGACCACGCACAAGACCCTGCGGGGGCCGCGCGGCGGACTGGTCATCTGCAAGGAAAACTGGGCGAAACCGATCGACTCGGCGGTGTTCCCTGGGGTGCAGGGCGGGCCGCTCATGCACGTCATCGCCGGGAAGGCGGTGGCGTTCGGCGAGGCCCTGCGGCCGGACTTCGTCGAATACCAGACGCAGGTGCTGGCCAACGCGAAGACGCTCGCGGAGGCGCTGCAGGCGGCCGGCTTCCCCATCGTCTCCGGCGGCACCGACAACCACCTCATGCTGGTGGACGTGTTCACCAAGGCGGGCGTCGGCGGCAAGCAGGCCGAACACGCGCTCGACGAGGCCGGCATCACGGCGAACAAGAACATGATCCCCTATGACACCCGCAAGCCGATGGACCCGTCGGGCATCCGGCTGGGCACCCCGGCCCTGACCACGCGGGGGATGAAGGAGCCGGAGATGCGGCAGGTGGCGCGGTGGATCACGGACGTGCTGGCGCGGCCGGCCGACGACGACCTGAAGGCGCGGGTGCGGGGCAGTGTCCGCGAGTTGTGCGAGCAGTTCCCGGTCCCGGCCGACATTCTTTAGGGTGGCCCGCACCCTCCGGGTGCGGTTCCTCGATTCCGCACCCGCCGGGTGCGGGCCACCCTCCCCGACACAGACCCCACCATGAAGCCCCAAGTCCTCCTGGTCGTCACCTGCGGGTTGTTCGTCGTGATGGCGTACTTCGCCTTCGAGGTGATGCTGTTCCGGCTGTCGTGCGCGCTGGCGCGGCTGCCCCGGCCAAGCGTGCCGCGCTCCGTCGGCATCGTGTTCGCCGTGGCGCTGGCGGTGTCCGTGGCCGAAGGGCTACTCGGCGTCGGCGTCACCGAGGCGTACCTGGCCGGCGGGTACCCGCTGTGGGAGGCCGGCCTCGTCGGCTTCTTCCTCGGCCTGCCGCTCCACATGCTGGTGTGCGCCTACATCCACTCCCGGATGGCGGGCATCCGGTTCGACGACGGCATCGCCGTCTGGATGATCGAAAAGTCGATCAAGTTCGGCGTCCTCCTCGTCGGCGGGGCCGTCGTCGGGCTGATCTTCCTGATCGGCCGGGGGTGAGTTCGGAAGTCCCGGCATCCCTCACCCCGCGATGTACAGGCCGCGGCCACAGGTGGAACAGCACATGAACCGGCCGGACTGCAAGTCGATCTTCTGCTGCTCGGTCATCCCGGTGCGGCAGTTCTGGCACACCTTGCCCACCACCCCGGCCAGGCACTCGGCCCCGTGCCGCTTGACCAGCCGGTCGTACTGCTCCTTCAAATCCTTTGGCAGCGTGGCCTCGACCGTCGCCAGTTCGGCGGCCGCGCGGGTGCGCTCGGCGGTCAGGTAGTCCAGCCGCTCCGTGCCCTCCCGCTGGTCGTCGTCGTACTGCGTCTGGGCGGCGGCCCACTCGGCGTCGGCGGCGGGCAGGGCGGCGGTGCGGGCCTCCAACTCCTCCATCGCCGCCAGGGCGGCTTCCTCGGCGGCGGCGATCTTCTCTTTCGCCTGCCGGATCTCGGACTGCCTCGCCTCGTACTCCTTGCCCTTGCCGACCGACTCCAACTGCTTCTCGAACTTCGCCAACTGCGTGGCGACTTGTTTCACCGTCCCCTCGTGCTCGCGGATGGTCAACTTCGATTTGCCGATGGCCGCGTGCGCGTCGGCGTGCGCCGCCGCCGCCGCCTCCCGCACCTTCAGTTGCGCCTTGCTGACGCGGGGGCCGAGGTCGATCTCGGATTGCAGGTCGCGGAGCAGTCGGCGGATGCGGTGGAGGTCCTTGAAGATCACCGTGACGGACACGCTCATGGGAAGCCCTCCGCGGCGGTTCCGTCACCGGCGCGGGGGCCGGTACCACCGAACCGCCATTGACTCACTTGACCAGCGCCTTTCGCCCGACCAGGTACGGCCGGAACGGGGCGGCCGGCAGTTTGACCACGCCCGGCGTATCGCTCGACGTGGCGTACACGAACTGCTTCGACTCGTCCTCCGCGCCGAGGGTGAACACCACCGGGCCGGGTTGCCCGCGGTGGATCAGGACGCGCAGCACGTCGCCGTTCAGCTTGTATTCGGGCTTCTCCGGGCCGGGGACGAACGTGGCCGGCGGCGGCACGTCCAGCAGTTTCACCAGCGCCTCGGCCTTGTCCGCGTCCAGGTTGAACCCTTGCGGTTCGGTGGCCACCCACTTCGTTTTCGGGTCCGGGGTGAGCAGCAGCGTGTCGATTTGCCCGGTGTCGGCCCGCCACGACAGGTCCACGCGGGAGATCCGCGCCCGCTCCACCCGGTGGACGACCGGGTCGCGGAGGTCGGCGGTCTCGACGGTGTCCACGGCGAACTTCTCGGCCGCCAGCACCATCAAGCGGCCGTCGGCGCGGAAGTAGTACTTGCCGGCGTTCGGGATCTCGTTGCCGAACTCGTACACCCGCGGCTTGGTCGGGTCCGACTTCAGCACCACCGTCGCCGTCAGGCGGGCCGGCTTCAGCCCCCACGCCGCCAGTTCCGCGTCCGGCGGGGCCTCGGCGACGGGCTTCGCCTGATCCAACCCGGCCAGGGCCATCAGCACCTGATTCGCGGCCGGGGCCGGCACCGGTTTCCCGTTGTTGGTCCACTTGCCGGTCGGGAACCAGCCTTTCTCCGGCCCGGTCAGTTTATCGGCTTCGGTGAAGGCGAGGTCGTACACCGGAGTCGCGCCGCGGGTGACGGTCACTTTCGCCACGTTGGTCAGCGAGAACGAGCCGACGCGCGGGTTCAGGTACGCGAGGCGGGGGCGGCCGGCGAGCAGGGACAGCGTCGTCTTCTCGCCCTCGCGGGGCGTTAGCGGCAGCTTGAAGTCGGTCGGCGGGCCGCCGCCGATGACGCGGCGGACGAGGATGGCGTCCGGCGTCAGTTGCCCGAACGTGAGCGTCACCGGCGGGGCCGACTCCTTCGCCGCGAGTTGCGGTTCCGGCGGCGGCCCGCCGTCCTTCAGTGGGGCCGGGGTGTCGAGGGCGTCGAAGCGGAACGTGATCTGGCTCTTCACTTCCTTGGGGTCGAACGCCTGGTCGTTCGGGGCGACCAGCACGTCGGCGGCGGCCCGCGGGGCACAGGCGGCGGCGATCAGGTCGGTGACGGCGGCGGTCGCCGCCTCGGTGGGGTCGCTCGGCCCGCCGTACACCGCCCACTTCTGGTCCGGCGACACCCCCACCTTGCGGAGGCGGAAGGCGGTCGCGCCGACGGTCACGTCGAGGGCGTCGATGCGGGGCTTGCGGGCGGCCGGGATGAGGTCGCGGTTCCGCATCAGCGACGGGTCGGTGACGGTCGCCGCCAAAATCTTCGCCCGGTCGGTCGGCACCGGCACCACGGCCGGATCCCCTTCCAGCCGGCAGTACACCTTGGCCGGCCCCGGTCCCGCCGGCGGCACCGGCTTACCGATGAACAGCACCTCCGGCGGGCCGTCCTTCGGCGTCACTTCCACGCGGAGCACACCGGGGTCGGTCGGGGCGACGCCGTACTGGGTCCACTCGGCGGGCGGCACCTGCTCGATGTAGTCCTCCCGCGCGGCCGGGCGGAACGACTCCAGCGCGGTCAAGAGCGGTTGCACGCCGGTCAGCAGGTCGGCGTTCGCCGTGGTGTCGCCGAGCGTGTCGGCGTCGCCGAAGTTGGCCGGGGTGGTGAATACCCAACTGCCGTCGGGCTGGCGGGCGAGTGCGACGGTCGCCGCCCCCTGGGTCAGTTTCACCGCCGACAGGTCACTCCCCTGGGCGGCGGCGTTGAACGACAACAGCCGCAGTTGGCGGAAGTCGTTCGCCCGCTTGGTCAGGTTGGCGGCCGTGCCGACTTTGTCGGCCATCCCGTCGCGGAACAGCGGGCGGAGGTCTTCGGTCGGCACGGCGACTGGGACGGTCGGGCGGTCGGCGGCCAGCACGAAGGTGACGGACGAGTTGACGCCGCTCAGGGTGGTCGAGCCGACGGCGACGGTGGCCGACTGGTCGCCGGCCTTCAGCGTCACCTTCACTGGCTTGTCCAGCCCGTGCAGGGTGAGGTTGCCGGTCAGCCCGTCGTACAGCGTCGGCTTGGCCTGGAACAACCCGCGGACCAGCCCGTCGAGGGTGCCGCCCTCCACCTTCGCCGGGTGCGGCTGGCGCATCTCCCACCGCCCCTCCCCGACCTTGGCGAAGACGAGGGTCTCGGCCACCGGCTCGGTGCGGACGATCTCCACGGTGTCCACGTCGGCGGGCTTCACCCCGGCGACGGCGAGCGGCTCCAGCAGCCCGGCCCCGGCGCGGGGCGGCGGGTCGGTCAGGTTGACGACGAGCAGGGCGACGACCAGCGCCACCACCCCGACGAACAGGAACGCCGTGAAGCGGAAGTTCATGGTACGGACCTTCGGACGTTTCAGGTTCCAGGTTTCAGGTTCCAAGTTGCAGAATCCGCGTTCACCCCAAGCGGTCGGGCGCGACGACCGCCGACTGGGAACCTGAAACGTGGAACCTGAAACCTCCGGTGAGTCACTTCCGGCGGTACGACCACACGCCCAACCCGAGGGCGACGACGGACAGCAGGGTGATGCCGACCGGGAGCCACAACAGCTTGGTGTTGTCCACCCCGCGGAGCGGCTTGTACACGCCGTAGGGTTTGGCGGCGACGGCCGCGACCGCCGGCCGCTCGCGGAGCCAGTCCACGGCGGACGCGAGGAGGGTGGCGTTGCCGCCGCCCCCGCCCTCACGGGTCGGGTCCGCGAAGGCGTCGCCGCTGCCGAACGCCACCAGCCGCGAGATGTCCTTCGGCTGTTCGCCCGGCTTGGACGGCGGCGGCCCCGGCTCGGTGACGGTTACCACCAGCGGCCACTGGCCGTTGCCAGTGAGTTGCTTCAGCCGGCGGATTTCGGCACTGGCCCGGATTCCCGCGAACAGTTCCTGTGGGTTGGTCGGCGGCTCGGTCTCGAACCAGGTTGCCCGCTGCTCGGGGACCGAAAAGCCGATCGGGTTGGCGGTGTACGGGCCGCCCTCGGCCGGGTTGAGGATGCGGCAGTTGGGGAACAGCGCCCCCTCCGCCAGGGCCATCGCGACGGGGTGTTCGGCCCGCGCCGCCCCCGCCTCGGGGTACACCACGAAGTCGCCGAAGTCGAGCGGCCCGCGCCGCTCCCCCATCAGGTACCTGTTGTTCGGGCTCACCCCGAATTCGGCGAGGAGCGGGTCGAGGCCGGTGTCCAGCACCCCCGTCTTGTCCGCCTTCGGCACCGGGCCGGCGGCGACCACCAGTTTCCCCTTCTTCCCGTTCGACCGCGGCTTGTTCATGTACGCCCGCACGGCCGCCACTTCCGTCGGGGTGAAAGCGGTGTGGGGGTCGATGATGATGAGGACGGAGGCGTCGTCCGGGACGACCGGCGTGACCGGGTCGAACAGGAGCGACTTCACCTCGGTGTTCGACCGCTCCAACACTTCCGCGAGCTGGCGACCGGTGCGGCCGGCCACCTTGCGATCCGGCGACGGGGCGACCGCCGGCTCCCCGTGTCCCTGCGTGAAGTACACCGCCCGGTCGCGGTCCTCGGTGAGGAACAGCAGCCGCTTGACCACCTCCCCCTCGCCGCGGAAGGCCTGCCCGTCGGTCAGTTCGCTGGCGCGGATGAACTCGCTCTGCCCGGCGATTTCCAGGATCAGGCCGGGTTGCGGGTGCTGTTGCTGAATTTTGGCCAGCTCCGCCTGGTCCAGCACCGGGTGGATGTTCCGCACCTTGAACTGTTGCGGGTTCACCTCCTGACAGGCCTCCAGCAGCCGCCGCAGGTCGGTGGCGATGCGGTTCGATTCCGGGTTGTCGGACACCAGTTCCGGGGTGAAGGTGGCCGTCGCCTGGACCGTCTGCGTCAGCCCGGCGAGGTACGCCTTGGTGGCGTCGGTGAGCGTGTACGACTGGTTCTGCGTGGTGTCCAACTTGGCCGGCACCTTCATGGCGACGATGACGTTCAGGGCCACCAGTCCGAACACCATCAGTACCACCGTCAGTCCGAAGTTGATGCCGTACACGGCCCGGCGGATCGACGGGTGGTTCCGCTCGTCGGCGCGGGCCGGCTGCGCGGCGACGAACATCAGTCCGGCCCCGGCCAGCAGGACCAGCAAGGCCGTCAGCGGCTTCCACGCCTCGGAGGCGTCGCGGACGTCCACCCACTTCACCAGCGCGTCGAACCACAGGCGGAACAGCACCGTGCCGAACAGCAGGAGCAGGAACCCGATCAGCGACCCGGCGAGGAGGATCAGCACCCCGGCCGCGTGACGGTTGCGGGCCGGCTCGGCGGACGGCAGTCGGGTGAGGTACCCGGCCCCGAGTACGCTGCTGACGGCGGCGAGGGCGAGGCCGATGATGCCGCCCCACAGGTACACCGTGCGGTACGCCGACGGCGGGGCGGGGAACGGCGCGTCGTCGGCCGCCGTGGGTGCGGGCACGGCCGACTCGTTCGCCACCTTCAGCAGGCAGTAGCCGGCGACCGCCAGGAACGCCACGGCGACGACGAGTAGGGCCACCGCCACCGGCTTCCGGTGCGCGGCGACCCATTCGGCCACGGGGCGAGGCGGCGGGTTCGGTTCGGCGGTCATATCGTCGCGTCCCTCTCGGCGTGATCGCGTGTCGTCGGTGTCATCCACGAACCCGTTCCGCGCTTCCCGTCGCGTTGGGGACACCCCGGTCTTTCACCTCCCCTCGTTGAGGGGAGGTCGCCGAGTGAAACTCGGCGGGAGGGGAGATTGTCTTGTTAGGCGCTCGGTGGGTGGAAGTTTACCCACTCGCGGAAAGCGGGTGGGCACTCTTTCGTCGCCCGACTCTCCGAGTCGGTTCTTGGTTTCCCCACCGACT
>JBBRUO010000331.1:0-6901 GCA_038247725.1 Gemmatales bacterium | reverse complement strand
TCCGGGGGTGTCGTTGTATTGTCAGCGGTGGGGCAGTTCCGGCGGCAGCAGCCGGGGCACCGGGGGGGGGCCGGTGGGGAAGACCGGGCCGGGTTGGGTTGCCTTGTACGAGCGCGGGTCGCGGTTGTCGAAGCTCAGGGCACCACGGGCCACCACCGGCGGTTCCAGGGCCGGCATCCCCGGCAGGGCCGAACTCCGGGTCTCGGTGCCCTTCGCCAGCGTCGCCCCGCCGGACCCGCCCCGACTGCCGGCGGTCGCCACCGCTCGCGGCTTCCGCAGGGATTCGATCCACTTCGCTTCCAGGTCGTCCACGCTGTCGAACCCGTAGTGCGAGCGAACCGACTTCTCCCAGTTCCGCCCGCCGCCGGCCATGCCGTTTTCGAGGAAGTCGAGGAACTTCCGTCGGCCCTTCAGCCCGCCGCCGCCGAGGTCGATCAGGTACGAGCAGACCGAGTACCCCTGGGCGTACAGGACGATCATGTCGCGGGGGTATTCCTTCATCGGGAACAACTGCCGCAGGACGATGGCGCGGCCGGCGTTGAGGAACTCGCGGCACTTGATGTCGTGGTCCCGCCGCTCGTTCTCGTTCTCGCTGAGGACCGACCCGCCCTCGTCCGCCCACCGGGGCACCGCCTCGCCGAAGTGGTGGGCGAGGACGGTGTGCGTGACCTCATGCGGGAGGACGCTGTTGAGCAGTTGGGGCACGTCGCCGAAGATCTTCATCTCCTGGCTGAGGACCCCGCCGGAGCGGCCGAAGGTGAAGGTCGTGGCCCCACCGGTTTTCCCCATCGTGATCTCGACGACGAGCGGGCACCGCTTCGACCAGCGGGGCATTTCCTGGCCGAGCCACTCGTTCGCCTTCTCGACGCGGAACTTCTCGGCGGCGGCGGCGAACCGCCTGGCCAGTTCGGTGTCCGGGGCGGACACGTCAAAATTCTCCGTCACCGCGCGACCTTGCGCGAGGGCGTCCGAGACGAGGAGGGACGGGAACAAACAGATGACGAGGGCGTACCGGCGAAGCGTCATTCCGTTGACCTCCGAGGAGCGATGTGCAGGCTGGTGACGCCTGCGATCCGTGAGGCGTCGGAAGTGTAATCGCAACGGCCGTGCCGGGCCGAAAATGCCGCCGGCGGCGGCGGCGGTTTTCCGGGCTAAGCTGCGGGCTGGACCGCACTTCCGGCCTGCGTCGCCTGGGCGAACTGGCGCGACCGCCGCGCGAACCGGTGTAACTTCTACCGTTCCCCGGCAACCGCCATTGGCGCGGGGTGCGAGGGTGTAACAATTACACGGTGTTGATGTGGTAGAATTGGTGTGAGGCCCTCACCCCCGGCCCCTCTCCCTCGGACGTTCCCCGCTCCGCGGGAACTGGAGAGGGTGGCCGCGCAGCGGCCGGGTGAGGGCCGAGTTCCGTTCCTGATCCACGAACCCACCGACGTTGTCCCAAGTGCCGAGAGGGGCACGCAACCCACCTCCCCTCGACGAGGGGAGGTGGCAGACCGGCCCGCCCCCACAACGGAATGGGACCGGCTCAGCGGGTTCGTGTATGAGTTGCCTTCGGAGTCCCACCGATGCCCCGACGCTTCGCCCTGCTCGTCGCCCTCGTCGCGTCTCCGGTGGCGGCCGCGCCTCTCGATCCGCAGACGAAGACGCCGTACCGCTGGCGGGTCGTCGTCAGCGCCGCGACCCACCCGACGATCACCGCCGCCGTCCGCGAGCAACTGTGCCGGGATTTGAAAGTGGCCCTGCAAGCCGACCTCGGCGAGGCGCTGGGCACGGTCGAGGTGACGGACCTGGCCACGGTCCCGGCGTCGAAGCGGGAGCCGCTGCTCGCCACGTTCGTCGTCAGCGGGTGGCCGGCGCTGGACCGGGAGGAGTTCCGCAAGCTGTCCGGCGGGAAGACCCACTTCGTGCAACTCGACGTGCGGAACGGGCGGTACGTGCTGTCGGCGCGGCAGCACGACGGCGACACCGGGTTGACCTCACCGCTGGTCCGCACCAACTCGACGCCGGACATCGCCAAGGTGGGGCGGCTGGCCGGGCTGCTGGTGGCCAGGGATTTCGGCCCCACGGCCACGGTCGAGCGGGTGTCGGGCGACGCGACGGCCGCGCGGGTGACGTTCCGCGGCGGCGAGTTGCCCGGCTTCGCCGCGCACGTCAAGGTGGGCGACGTCCTCGCGTTCAGCGTCATCCGCGAACGGCCGGTCCCGCCGGTGCCGGGCGCGAAGCCGCCGCGACCCGGTCAGTCGGTCGTCGTCGAAGTGGACCACATCGCGCAGCCGCGGGAGTTCACCTATCTGCTCCTCACCGAGCCGGGGTTGCGCGGCGAGTTCGGCGCGCGGGTGCTGACCCGCTGGGCCACCCCCTTCCCGACCGGGCGGAACGTCGCCGGCTACCGGGCCATGAAGTGGCACACCGCCCAGGCCCCGGTGGCGGTGAGACTGACCGACGAGAAGGGGCACGCCCACCCGACCGACTTCCGCCCCCAGGTGTGGGCCGGCGAAGGGGCGTTCACGGCGTCGCCGGCCGACCGCGAGGCGTTCCGGGGGACCGACGGAGTCTATCAATCCCTCCGGCCGGTGAAGGGGCTGGCGTGCGTGACCATCAAGATCGGCTCCGGCCGGGCGCAAGGGTTCCCGGTGCCGGTGTTGGGTGGCGACGCGACGGCGGTATTGAAGTTCAACCTCGACGAGAAGGAGATCGCCCGCGCCGAGTTCGAGCAGTCGTGCGAAACCGCGGCCCGGAAAGTCGGGGACGTCTTCCTGACGCAATCCGAACTGTTCCGGGGTCTCGGCCCGCTCATCACCGCCGGGGAATTCAAGGCGGCGCTCGAGCGGGCGACGAGGGGCCTCAAGACGCTCACCGACGCCGACGCGGAACTGGCCGACGAGCTGGCCCGACTCGGCAAGAACCCGATGGCCAAGGACTCGTACACCCGTCGCGTGCTGGCCGCCAGCGCGGAGCAGTTGACGGCGCTGCGGGCGAGCCGGCCGGACCTGGAGAAGAAGGTCGAGGACTTGAAACAGGCCATCGCGCGGGCGGACGACCCGGTGCGGTTCGAGCGGGAATTCAAGGCGAGCGAACTGCTACGGCAGATCCGCCAGTTCGAGGCGCGGGGCGAGGTGCCGCAGGCGGCCGAGTTGTACGACCAACTGTTCGAGGTGACGAAGCAGGAGGACGCCAAGACCCGGAAGGCGAAGCTGCTGGCGGAGTGGGAGCCGAAGTCGGACGGACACCGGACGGCGCGGGAGTTCCTGCTGACGCGGTGGCGGACGGCGGCCGAGGTGTCGGACTTCGCGGCCCTGTCGGGCGAGTTGCCCGGCACCGCGGACGTGTTCGCCGCCAACGGCGACCGCCTCGGGCTGCTCAACCTGCGCGGGTCGATCTTCGCCGCCAACGCCCGCCTGAAAGACCTGCTCGACGTGTTGGACCCGGCGGCCGAGTCGGACCTGGCCAGGATTAACGACATCAAGGCCGTGGACGAGGCGCTGGCCGCCGTCGATAAAACAGCCGCCGAGGCGCTGGCGAAACTGGACCCGAAGAAGTGACCCCTCACCCCCGGAGAGGGGAGCAACCCCCCGAAGCCCCGATGAACATCTTCGACATCCCGAAAGCCCCGCCGCCGCAGGCCACGAGCGGGTGGTTCAGCGTCACCAAAATGAGCCGCAGTTTCGCGCTGGCGGTACGGAGCCTGTGGCTGCACAAGTTGCGGACGGTCCTGTCGGTGCTGGGCATCATCATCGGCACCGGGGCGGTGATCGCGCTGATGGCGTTCGGCGAGGGGTCGATGAAGGACGCGCTGGACGACATCAAGCGGCAGGGGGCGACGAACATCGTCGTCCTCAGCAAGAAGCCGCCGGACGAGGGGGCGACGGCCAGCCGGTCGTTCGTCGCCACCTACGGGCTGACGATGCGCGACCTGGAGCGGATGGCGACGTTCGGCGACGTGATCGAGCGGATCGTGCCGATGCGGGTGTTCACGGCCGAGGTCCGCTACCTCGGCCGGAGCGTGAACAACGGCCGACTGGTGGCCACCACCGAGGAGTACGCGGCGGTGAACAAGCTGGCTCTCAGCCGCGGGCGGTTCCTCAGCAAGAACGACAACGACCACATGCTCAACCACTGCGTCCTGGGGGCCGGGCTGGCCGACAAGCTGTTCCCGTTCGAAGACCCGCTGGGGAAGTCGGTGGTGCTGCGGAGCCACGAGTTCCGCGTCGTCGGGGTGTCCGCCGACCGCATGCCCACCGGCGGCACCGGCGGCAGCCAGTCGGCCGAGGACTTCAACAACGACGTGTACATCCCGTTCGAGACGTGCAAGGTGCGGGTGGGCAGCACCGTCATCCAGCGGACCTCCGGCTCCCGTAGCGGCGAGCGGGTGGAGGTCAGCCAGGTGACGCTGACCGTGCGGGCCGACTTCGACACCGACGAGGGCCGCGAACAGGTGCGGGCCATCGGCAAGGCCATCAAGGACATGCTCCGGAACGACCACCTGAAAGAGGACTGGTCGGTGTCGGTGCCGCTCGACCGGTTGGAGGAGGCCGAGCGGGCGCAGGCGCGGTTCACCAACCTGCTCGCCGTCGTCGCCGGCATCTCGCTGCTCGTCGGCGGCATCGGCATCATGAACATCATGCTCGCCACCGTCACCGAGCGGACCCGCGAGATCGGCATCCGCCGCGCCCTCGGCGCGAAGCAGCGGGACATCATCGTCCAGTTCCTCGTCGAGGCGGTCGCCCAGACGAGTCTCGGCGGTCTCATCGGCATCCTGGCCGGGGTGGTGACGGCGTTCGCCGTCCCGCCGCTGGCCGCCTACCTGTTCTCGGAGAAGTTGGTCGCCGTCCTCCGCTGGCAGCCGGTCGCCTTGGCCGTCGGCGTCTCCATTGTCGTCGGCCTCCTGGCCGGCCTGTACCCGGCGTGGCGGGCCGCCAAGCTCGACCCCATCGAGGCCCTGCGGCACACGTAAAAGTGGTGTACGATGTCACGCGACAGGATGCCGTGCCCGACGCCGATCACGGTCGCCGCGATCCTGATGATCGTGGCCGGGGCGGCTCTCCCACTGGCCGTCTTTGTCGTCGCTTTGAAGTCCCACAACTTCTTCTGCGTGCTCACTTTTCTAACGTTCCCGCCCTGTTGGGTCGTCGCAACCGGGGGCGTGAGACTACTGCAGGCGAAGTGCCGAAGTGCTTCTCGGTGGGGGTGGTGGCTCGGTGTCGCCTCCATCCCCACCGCGTTCGCGCTGATCCCGTTCGAATGTACACTGCTGCGCTGGCAATCTGATCCGAACATCACCTGGTTTCAGGACGTGATCCGCGAGATGTTGGCCTTCGTCACGGCTGCCTTGGCGAGTGCGATATGCATGGTGTATGCGTCAATTCTTCTCGTCCAAAACGCCGACGCCTATCGGCATTGGCGCGACGCCGAATTGCATCGCGCGGATACTCGCCAAGGATTTGCGAGCCAATGGCAACTCGCGCGGCCTCGATGACATTCGCCGTTCTCCCATCGTGACACCGACCTCTACCGGCGGGGGTCGGTGTCGCAGATGGGCACCGACCCCGCGAGGGACTCACTTCTCGTCGATCTGCGCGAGGCTCTGGAACTTCTTCCCCTCCACATACGCCAGGAACGCGCCGCCGCCGGTGGACACGTGCGTCATCTTGGTGTCGAAGCCGAACTGCTCGACCGCCTCGGCCGTCTCCCCGCCGCCGACCACCGTGACGGCCCCGCTGCCGGCCATCGCCGCGGCGACACCCTGGGTGCCCTTACTGAACAGCGGCTTCTCGAACCAGCCGACCGGCCCGTTCCAGATGACCGTGGCGGAACCCGCGATCTTCTCGGCGAACAGGGCCAGCGTCTTCGGGCCGATGTCCACCCCCTCGTACCCGGCGTCGATGGCGGCGTCGAACAACCGGGTGCTGTCGAGGTCATCCGTCTTGGCGGCGAGCGCGTCGATCGGCAGGGTGATCTTGGTGCCGACGTGTTCCAGCAGCGGCATCGCGGCGGCCAGTTCCTCGTCCGCCACGCGGGTCGCCCCCACGTCCACCCCCATCGCCTTGCGGAACGTGTACGCCATCTTGCCGCCGATCAGCAGGTGATCCACCTTCTTCAGCAGGGCGTTAATGAAGGCGATCTTGTCCGACACCTTGGCCCCGCCCATGACGGCCAGCACCGGCGTCTTCGGCGTGGTCATCAGCCCGTCGATGATGTCGAGCTCCTTCTCGACTAGCAGCCCGACGGCGCGGGGCTTGCCGGCCGCCTTCAGCGCGGCGGGCACGGCCACCATGCTGGCGTCCTGATCGTTGTGGCAGGTGCCGAAGGCGTCGTTCACATAGATGTCGCCCAGAGCGGCGATCGCGGCGGCGAACTCGGCGTCGTTCTTCTGCTCGCGCGGGTCGAACCGGACGTTCTCCAGCACGACGACATCACCCGGCTTCATGGCGGCGACGGCGGCCGTCACCTCGGGTCCGACGACAGTGTTACCGGCTTTCGTCACCGGCACGCCGAGCAAGTCGGCCAGCCGCTCGGCCACCTTGTCCATCGTCAGGTGTTTGTCCTTGGCCGGGTCACCCGACGGCCGCCCCAGGTGGCTCATGCCGATGACCGACGCGCCGGCCTTCAGCAGGGCCTTCAGCGTCGGGATCGCCCCGCGGATGCGGCGGTCGTTCTTGATCTCACCGGACACCTTGTCTAGCGGGACGTTGAAATCGACCCGGATGAGCACTTTCTTGCCAGTCAAATCGCCCAGGTCGGAAATGGTCTTTTTCGACACGGTAGCATCCTCTTGAAAGCCGGCCCGGGGGGAGGGGGGGGGGGGGGGGGGGGGGGAGGGAAGGGGGGTAGAGAGACAGAGAAATGTGGTGGGGTAAGGATCTACGAGTTAGAAAAGACACACCGCCCGGGCGTAGGG
>JBBRUO010000330.1:0-6907 GCA_038247725.1 Gemmatales bacterium | reverse complement strand
TCGGCATCGCCCAGGTGGACCGCCCGATCCGCGAACGCCCGCCGCATCACTTCGGCCATCAGGTGCGCGGTTTCCGCCGACGCCCACGGGTGCGCCTTCACGTCTTGCAGTTCCAGCATGTTCAGCATTTCGACGACGGCGATGCCGCCCGAACTGGGCGGGGCCGGGCCGTAGACGTCGTGCCCGCGGTAGGTGCCGTGGACCGGTTTGCGGGCCTTCGCCGCGTACCCCTTCAAGTCCTCGGCGGCGATCAGCCCGCCACCGGCTTTCATCTCGGCGACCAGCAGGTCGGCGAGTTTGCCGGTGTAAAAGGCGTCCGCGCCGCCGTCGGCGATGGCGGCCAGCGTCTTGGCGAGGTCCGGTTGCGTCAGCACGTCGCCAGCCTTCCACCCGCCGTCCTTGCCGTACACGCGGCGGAACTCGGCGTTCGTGGTCTTCTTGTCGGCCAGCACGCCGTTGAGCCGCTTGGCCAGTGCCGCCGTCACCGGGAAGCCGTCGCCGGCCAGCGTCACCGCCGGGGCCACCAGTTCCTTCCACTTCAGTTTGCCGAACGTCGTGTGCGCCAGTTCCAGCCCGCGCACGGTGCCCGGCACCCCGGCCGTGAGGATAGACTGGTAATTCACCCCCCTGGCGAACAGGTCTTTCGTGGCCTTCGCCGGGGCCGTCTCGCGGTAGTCGATGAAGACCGGTTCCTTGCCGTCGGCGGGCCACACCATCATGAAGCCGCCGCCGCCGATGTTCCCGGCTTCGGGCCACGTCACGGCTTCGGCGAATGCGACGGCGACGGCCGCATCGACCGCGTTCCCGCCCGCCTTCAATGTGGCGACTCCGACATCGGTGGCTGGCGGGGAGACGCTCACGACCATTCCACCCTTGCTGGTGATGGGCGGTTCGGCGGCGGATGTGGTCGCGGCGAGGGCGAACGCGGCGAGGGCAACGGCGCGGAACATGGGTCGGATCCTGGGTGGGTCGGGAGTGGTGCCAGTGTACGCCGTCGGGTAAGGTAGTGGAACCATCCGGAGGGCGAGCGATGCGCGTCGGAGTCATCCTCGGAATGCTGCTGGCCGTGGCGACGGCCGGGGCGCAGAAGAAACCGCCGCCGCCGGTCCCGCCACCGCCCAAGTTGCCGGCCGAGAAGAAGGGCGACGGCGGGTCCACCGGCCCGAAGGTGGTGAACGGCGTGGCCGTGCTGATGGACGACGACATCCGGCCGCTCATCGCGGCCATCAAGGCCGACACCAATAACAATAACGCCGCCGCGCTGGTGCCCGAGCGGAACGATGTGTTCGCCGGGCTGGAGGCGCTCAAGCAGAACGGGCAGGAGTTGCACGCCGGCCGGTTGCCCGGCTGGGACTTCCAGTTCGTGGAGACGCCGAAGGCGGCCAACGAGTTCCGGTACATGCGGTTCGCGTGGAAGAAGGACGACGACGGGTCGATCCTGATCGCCTTCCCGCAGAACGGCAACTGGAGCGGTAAGCGGTACGCCGCCGGCCCCTACGACCTGGGCACCACCGGGCTGCGGGTGGCCGACGAAGCGCCGAAGGAGTGGACCATCGTCACCCGCGACGTGTTCAAGGACTTCGGCCCGCTGCACTGCTCCGGCATCCTGTTCTCGTCCACCAGCACCGGCAACTCGTACTGGGATCTGCTGCTGCTGGGCAAGACGGTTGAGGACCTGGACGTGTACACCGAAGCGGCCATCGGCAAGGGGAAGCCGAAGCAGCCGTTGACCGGCAAGCCCCGCGACGCCGCCTGGGACGACCTCATGAGCGAGGACCGGACGAAGGCGTCGGCCGCCTTCCGGACGTTCCTGCCGGTGGCGGCCGAGCAGGTGACGTACATCCGCGACCGCATCCCGAAGCCGGTCGCGCCGGACGAGGAGCTGCCGAAGCGGGTGAAGGCACTCATCGACCAACTCGGCGGGGATGACTTCGACGGGCGGCTGCAAGCCCAGGCCGAACTGGAGACGATCGGGGCGAAGGCGGTGCCGCGACTGAAGGCCGAACTCGGCGGCGCGAACCCGGAGGCCGAGTACCGCGTGCGACGGCTGCTGATGAAACTCGGCGTCGTCACCGACGACACCCCGCCGGGCCAACTGCGGGCGGCGCGGATCGCCCGACTGCTGGAGCGGGCGAACACGGCCGAGGCCCGCGACCTGCTGGCGAAAATGGCCGGCGGCGACTTCGGCCCGGACTACCCGACCGAGGCGAAAGCGGCCATCGCCCGGCTGCCGACGAAGTGACCGTCACGCCGGACGCCGAACGCCGAACGCAGCGGTATCAACCCAGTCAACAAGATGTGTCCGTCCCAGGCTTCACGAGGGGGTTGTGAAACTCCGGCTCGTTCCGATGAAGGATGCGACACTTCCAGCGAGTTCGTGGATCCGACCGAGGCGAACGACTCATGAGATCATCCCGCGCGAAACTCACGGCCTGGCTCCGGTCGCACCCGCAACTGGCGCTCGGCGGGCTGCTCGTGATGCTCGCCCTCGCCGGGTGGGGTGGGTATCGCGTTTGGCAAGACGCCGAGTTCCAATCCGAGTACCGCGCCACCCAAGACGCCGTCGAGCGGCGCGATTGGAACGCGGCCCGCAAGCTCCTCAAAGAGTCGATGGCGAAGTGGCCCGAAAGTGCCGAACTCCACCTGCTGGCGGCGCGGGTCGAACGCCGGCTCGAAAACCTGGGCGACGCGAAGAAGCACCTCGACACCTGCCAGCGGTTGGAGGGGGCCGAGACGCGGGCGGTCAAAGTCGAGCGGGCGCTGCTCCGCGTCCACGGCGGCGGGCTGGCGGAAGTCGAACCGTTCCTCCGCGAGTGCGTCCGCCAGAACGACCCCGACGCGGTGGAAATTCTCGACATCCTCTCCGCCGCGCTCGAGATCAACTTCCGCGTCGCCGACGCGCAACGGTGCCTGGACGACCTACTCGCGCGGCAACCCGATCACTTCAACGCCCTGGTGCGGCGCGGCCAGGCGGCCCGCACGATGGGCTGGTTCGAGGACGCGGCGGCGCACTTCGAGAAGGCGCTGAAACTGCGGCCGGAAGTGGACGGGGTGCGGACGATGCTGGCCGAGGCGCTCGGGGCCTACGGCAAATTCGAACTGGCCCGCGTGCAGTTCGAACGGCTGCTCGAACGGCAGCCGGACAACGGCTCGCTTCGCTTCGGGCTGGCCCTCTGTTACGCCGCCACCGGCGAGGGCGAGAAGGCGAAGCGGATTTACGACGACCTGATCCAGTTGAACCCGGAGAATTGGATGGCCGTGCTGGAACGGGGGAAACTGGCCGTCCAACGGGACCAGCCCGCCGTCGGGTTGCCCGACCTGCGGCAGGCCGACGCGCTGGCCCCGCCGGACCAGTCGCCGACGCACCTGATCGCCTGCCTGCTGTTACTCGGCAAGACGGACGAGGCCCGCCAATACCAGGCGAAGGCGGATCGCATTCTGGCCGACCGCAAGCGGACCTCCGAACTCGGCGACCGACTGCGGGAGAAGCCCGACGACGACCCGGAGCCGCGGTACGAGATCGGCGTCATCCTGTTGCGGATGGGCAAGCCGCAGGAAGGCGTCCACTGGCTCCGTCAGGCGCTGGAGAAAGACCCGAAACACCGCCCGTCGCACCAGGCGCTCGCCGACTTCTTCCAGTCGGTGGACGCCGTCGATCTGGCGAACCGGCACCGACAGGCGGTTCAACAACTGACCGGGCCGAACCCCCCGCGCTGACCCGGCTTCGCAGGAACCTCTCCCATGTCCAGTTGGAAGAAGTGGGCGCTGCTCGCCCTCATGTTGCTCTCGGCCGGTGGCGTCTACTGGCTGGTCACGCGACCCCCGCCGGCGGCGGAAGGCGACCCCACCCCGCCGGCCGCGCCGCTCGCCCCCGGCTACTTCGAGGACGTGACCGCCGGCTCCGGACTCGACTTCACCCACCGCAACGGCGAGGAGGCGGGGTTGACCACCATTCTCGAATCGCTCGGCGGCGGGGTGGCGCTTCTCGATTATGACGGCGACGGGTTGCTCGATGTCTTCCTCACGGGAGGCGGGGCCTTCACCGGCCCGGATAAACACACCATCGCCGGCCGGCCGTGCAAGCTCTTCAAGAACCTCGGCGGGTATAAGTTCCGGGACGTGACGGCCGAAGCCGGGCTGGACCGCCTCGACGGCGGCGCGCCCTGGTTTTACAGCCACGGCGCGGCCGTCGCCGACTACGACAACGACGGCTGGCCCGACCTGCTCGTCACCGGGTACGGCCGGCTGGCTCTGTTTCATAACATCGCGGACGGGACCGGCCGGCGGTTCTCGGACGTGACGACGGCGGCGGGGCTGACGAGCACCTCGTGGAGTACCAGCGCCGGCTGGGGCGACCTCGACGGCGACGGCTTCCCCGACCTGTACGTCTGCCACTACTGCAACTGGTCGTGGGAAAACAACCCGCCGTGCAAGGACTACCGCGATCAGACGAAGCCCGACGTCTGCCCGCCGAAGAAGTTCGACGGGCTGCCGGACGCCCTCTACCGGAACAACGGCAACGGCACCTTCACCGACGCCGCCGCGACCGCCGGCCTTCAGGTGCCCCGTCCCGCCGAAGATTACGTCAAGCTCACGCACCTGAGTGCGGACGCCCGCATCCGCCTGCAACGGGCGGTGGCCGACAAGGACTACGGCAAGGGGTTGGGGGCACTGATCGCCGACCTCGACGGCGACGGCCGCCCGGACATCTACGTCGGCAACGACACGTCGGGCAACTTCCTCTACCTGAACCGCGGCGGCGGGCGGTTCGAGCAAGTCGGCTGGGAGTCCGGTGCCGTCCACGACGCCAACGGCCGGCCGACCGGCAGCATGGGGGTCGATGCCGCCGACTACAACGGCACCGGGCTGTTTTCGGTGTTCGTCTCGAATTACCAGAACGAATCGCACGGCCTGTACCGCAACCGCGACAAGGGGCGGTTCGTGCATTCCAGCCTGGGGTCCGGCGTTACCGGCCTGGGGCTGAACTACGTCGGCTTCGGGGCCGGGTTCCTCGACTTCGACCGCGACGGGTACGAGGACTTGTTCGTCAGCAACGGGCACGTCGTCCATCACCCGCCGCCGCCGGCCGAGGTGAAGCAGCGGCCGGTGCTGATGCGGAACACGTTCCGCCCCGGCCAGCAGTCGCACGAGGTGCGGTTCGAGAATGTGACCGCCCTCGCCGGGCCGTTCTTCCAGGGGCGGCATATGGGCCGTGGGGCCGCCTTCGGCGACCTGGACAATCGCGGGCGAATCGACATCGTGCTGAACCAGATGAACGACCCGGCGGTGGTGCTGCGGAACCAACACGACACCGGCCACCACTGGCTCGGGGTCGAGTTGGTCGGCAGGCCGAACCGCGACGCGGTGGGGGCCCGGCTGGAACTGCAACTGCCCGACGGCCGGACGCTGGTGCGGATGGTGAAAGGCGGCGGCAGTTACCTGTCGTCCGGCGACCGCCGCATCCTGTTCGGCCTGGAAAAGCAAGACAAAGTGGGAGCGCTGACCGTCCGCTGGCCGTCGGGCAAAACCCAGACGTGGGACGCGCTGACGGTGGACAAGTACTGGACGCTCACCGAAGGCGAGGCGAAGCCGGCCGGGCGGTAAGGGTGCTCACCCCAACACCTGCCGAATGATTTTCCCGTGGTCGATCTCCAGGCGTTTGCGGCCGGGGAGTTCCAGCTTCCGCGAGTCGAGGCCGAGTTGGTGCAGGATCGTCGCGTGAACGTCGGTGGAGCGAGCGGCGGTGAGGGTGGGCATTCTGAAAATCCTCTCGCGCCGCCGACTCCCGGTGCGCGTCCCCCTTTGGTATACTGGTATCGTTTCCACCGAGTTCACCAATTCACTCGACCCATGCCGGAGTGTCGTATGGAATTCGAGTGGGATGCCGCCAAGGCGCAGGCGAACGCCCAAAAGCACGGGGTCACGTTCCCCGAAGCGTCCACGGCATTCTCCGACCTCCTGGCAGCGATCCTCCCCGATGACGATCACTCCCAGGATGAAACGCGGGAGATCCTGATCGGCGTGTCGGAACGTGGACGACTCCTGATCGTCAGTTTCACCGAACGAGACAGCAACATTCGCGTCATCAGTGCCCGCGCCGCGAAGCCGAGCGAACGCCGCAAACACGAAGATAACCCGATGGGAGGTTTCCGCGATGAATGACGAACTGCAACCGGAATACGACTTCGACTACGCGAAGGCGAAACCGAACCGCTTCGCCGCCAAGCTGCAAAAGGGCGGGCGGCTCGTGGTACTCGACCCTGCGGTGGCCGCCGCGTTCCAGCAGTCCGAAGACGTGAATGCCGTCCTCCGCGCGTTGCTGGCCACGATGCCGAGTCGTCACCCGCCACAGACCGCCGCGCCCGCGGTGGCCTCGTGAGTCACCCCAATACCTCGCGGATCACTTTCCCGTGGTCGATCTCCAGGCGTTTGCGGCCGGGGAGTTCCAGCTTCCGCGAGTCGAGGCCGAGTTGGTGCAGAATCGTCGCGTGAACGTCGGTGACGTAATGCCGGTCTTCCACCGCGTGGAAGCCGAGTTCGTCCGTCGCCCCGTGGACGATGCCGCCCTTGATGCCGCCGCCGGCCATCCACACGCTGAAGCCGTAGATGTGGTGGTCGCGGCCGTCGCTGCCCTGGGTGCCCGGCGTGCGGCCGAACTCGGTGGCGAACACCACGAGCGTATCCTTCAGCAATCCGGTTCGCTTCAGGTCCGCCAGCAGCCCGGCGATGGGCTTATCCACCGACAGGCAGTGCTTGGAGTGGTTCGCCTTCAGCCCGCCGTGCGCGTCCCATACGCCGGCCCCGCCCGCCCCGTGCTGCACCTGAATGAACCGCACCCCGCGTTCGACCAGCCGCCGGCACGCCAGCATCCGTTGGCCGAACTCGCGGGTTTCGGGGCGGTCGATGC
>JBBRUO010000329.1:0-6914 GCA_038247725.1 Gemmatales bacterium | reverse complement strand
TCATTATGTCGCTGGATGCGGGGGCCGCTATTGTCCCTGTCCCGCGGGGTTTTTGGCTTTTGGGTGGCCCGCACTCGCGGTGGGGGGGGGTCAAACGGCCCCACTGGTTGTGGGGGCACCACCATTGCAGTTCAAATGCCGCACTCGGTGAGTGCGCACGACCTTGTGTCAAACTCAGTACGGACAAATTCACCCGAATTTCGCAGTTTGCTCTTGACTGCGGGATTCGGGAGAACTATTCGTATTGATTGGGTTGCGAAACCATTCCCGGTTCGCCGAGTGTCGCACTCCGACGAGTGCCGCACTCCGACGACACCGCCCGCGTAGCTAGTGGTGACAATGCGCGCCGCCCGCTTGCTTCGAATTGTCCTCTGCCCCGCACCGCTATTCCCGGCCGACACGCCCGCCGCCTCCCGTTCGGCTTTTCGCCGAACGTTCGGAGGTCGCCCGTGTCTTGTCGGGACCCGCGTCCGCGCCGGTTCCACCGAACCCTCCCCCAACCAATAACGCACGCGCCCGCCCGCCGCAAGCCCCGTTGCCGAAGTTTCTCGGTAACGACTTGGCGGCCGTGTCGTCGCGTCCGGGAAGGAGTGCCTCCGAATGTCGATTCCGGCCAACCGCATCATTTACCCGACCGCCGAGCGGCGGTACGACCAGTTCGGCGATGCCGCCCCGGTGCCGCACCTGACCGACATCCAGACCCGCTCCTACGCCCGCTTCCTACAACTCGACGTGCCGATGGAGAAGCGGACGGCGACCGGTCTGGACGGCGTGTTGCAAGAAATATTCCCGATCGAGAGCTACGACAAAAAAACGAGTCTGGAGTACGTCAAGTACGAACTCGGCAAGCCTCGGTACGACCCGGACGAGTGCCGCCAGCTCCGCCTCACCTACGGCCGCCCGTTCCGCGTCTGGCTGCGGCTGCGGAAGTCCGACGGCACCTCCGAAGAGCAGGAAGTGTACCTGGGCGACATGCCCATCATGATCGGCGGCGGCGAGTTCATCATCAACGGGGCCGAGCGGGTGGTGGTGTCCCAGTTGCACCGCAGCCCCGGCGTGGACTTCGTCGTCGAGGAGGAGGCCGACAAGAAGCTGCACTCGTGCCGGGTCATCCCGGAGCGGGGCAGTTGGATCGAGATCAACGTCACCAAGAAGGATACGTTCGGCGTCCGCATCGACCAGTCCGGCAAGTTCAGCGCCATGACGCTGCTGCGGGCGATGGACCCGATGTACAGCCAGACGGCGGCTCTCATCCGCGAGTTCCACGCCGCCGACATCATCACCGTCAAATTGAAGGATCCCGCCACGCGGGCGCAGCTGATCGGCGACCCAGAAACCAACCTCATGCCGTGCATCGCCGTCGATGACGTGATCGACCCGGAGACGGGCGAAGTGTACGTGGACGCCGGCAAGCCGTTCACGACCGTCACGATGGACCGCATCGCCGTCGCGCACATCAAGGAGTTCGAGGTCCTGCCGTACCCGAAGGACCCGATCATCCTGCAGTCCATCGGCGAAGAGGGGTCGGACGTGCTGTCGCACGAGCAGGCCCTGCTGAAGATCTACCAGCGGTTGCGGCCCGGCAACCCGGCGCAGTTGGAGAAGGCCCGCGACCTGTTCAAGGAGAAGTTCGCCGACCCGAACCGGTACCGCCTCGGCCGCGTCGGGCGGTTCCGCATCAACCGCAAGTTCGACCAGAACGTGCCCGAAACCGAGATGACCCTGCGGGCGGTGGACTTCGTCAACGCCATTAAGTATTTGCTCGACCTGCGGGCCGGGAACGGGCACGTGGACGACATCGACCACCTCGGCAACCGCCGCCTGCGGACCATCGACGAGCTGGCCGCCGACGAACTGCGGAAGGGGTTCTTGAAGCTCCGCCGAACGGTGCAGGAGCGGATGGCGATCAAGGAAGTGCAGGACATGTCGCCGCGGACGCTCATCAACCCGAAGAGCGTGTCCGCCGCCATCGAGTACTTCTTCGGTCGGTCGGAGCTGAGTCAGGTGGTGGACCAGACCAACCCGCTGGCGCAACTGACGCACGAGCGGCGGCTGTCGGCCCTCGGGCCAGGCGGCTTGAACCGCAAGCGGGCCGGGTTCGAGGTGCGGGACGTCCACATCTCGCACTACGGCCGCATCTGCCCCATCGAGACGCCCGAAGGGACGAACATCGGCCTCATCTCGTCGCTGTCCATCTTCGCCGAGATCGACGAGTACGGGTTCCTCATCACCCCGTACCGGAAGGTGATGGCGGGGCAGTTGCAGGACGGGGTGACGAAGTTGCGGGCGGACGAGGAGTCCACCCTGCGGCTGGCCCCGGCCGATACGGACGTGGAAGACGGCAAGATCTCGTCCGGCCGCGTCAACGGCCGCGCGTCCGGCGAACTGACCGGCATCGAGGCGGACAAGATCGACTACCTGGACGTGTCCCCGAAGCAGATGGTCGGGGTGTCGGCCGGCCTCATCCCGTTCCTCGAGCACGACGACGCCAACCGGGCGCTGATGGGGTCGAACATGCAGCGGCAGGCGGTGCCGTTGCTGGTGACCGAACCGCCGATCGTCGCCACCGGTCTGGAGAAGGAAGTCGCCCGCCACTCGGGGATGCTGGTGCGGGCGCTGGAAGACGGCAAGGTGATCTACGCCGACGCCGAGCGGATCAAGATCGAAGAGCGGGACAAGATCGTCCGCGAGTACGTGCTGCGGAAGTACCACGGGCTGAACGAGCGGACCTGCCTGAACCAGAAGCCGATCATCCGCGAAGGGGACAAGGTCAAGAAGGGGCAGATCATCGCCGACGGGGCGGCCACCCACCAGGGCGAACTGGCGCTGGGGCGGAACGTGCTGGTCGCGTTCATGTCGTGGGAGGGGTACAACTTCGAGGACGCGATCATCATCAGCGAGCGGCTGGTGCAGAACGACACGTACACCTCGCTGCACATCGAGGAGTTCGACCTGGAGATCCGCGAGACGAAGTTGGGCAAGGAGGAGTTCACCCGCGACATCCCGAACGTGTCGCCCAAGGCCCTGTCCAACCTGGACGACTACGGGGTGGTGCGGGTGGGCACGTTCGTCAAGCCCGGCGACATCCTGGTCGGCAAGGTGTCGCCGAAGTCCCGCAGCGAACTCACCCCCGAAGAGAAGCTGCTGCACGCCATCTTCGGGCGGGCCGGCGAGGACGTGAAGAACGACAGCCTGGAAGTGCCGTCGGGCGTCGAGGGGGTGGTCATCCAGACGCAGCGGTTCAGCCGCAAGGCGAACCGCACCGAGGAGGAGAAGAAGGAACACGCCAAGGAAGAGAAGCGGATCGAGACCGAGTACGCCGAGAAGATCGCCTCCCAGTTCCGCGAGTTCATCGAGGCCCTGGGCGAGGTGGTGGACAAGAAGGACCTGAAGGCGAAGGACACCGGCAAGGTGCTCGCCGCCGACAAGGACGACCAGATCGTCGCCGCCCAGGCCCGCCTGTTCAAGATGGAAGACCTGGACATCCGCACGCCGGAGAAGGCGAAGGCGGCGGGCAAGATCCACGCCCGCCACTGGGAGCGGATCCAGTTCTTCATCGACGAGCAGGAGCGGAAGAACAACTCGCTCAACCGGGGCGATGAGTTGCCCAGCGGCGTGCAGCAAATGGTGAAGGTGTACGTCGCCACCAAACGGGTCATCAGCGTCGGCGACAAGATGGCCGGCCGGCACGGGAACAAGGGGGTCATCTCGAAGGTGCTTCAGGAAGAGGACATGCCGTTCCTCAAGGACGGCACCCCGGTGGACATCATCCTGAACCCGCTCGGCGTGCCGAGCCGGATGAACGTCGGCCAGATTCTGGAGACGCACCTGGGGTACGCCGCCGCCAAGCTCGGCTTCAAGGCCGTGACGCCGGTGTTCGACGGGGCCACCGAGGACGAGATCAAGGCCGCCCTCCGCGAGGCCGGCCTGTCCGACACCGGCAAGAGCATCTTGTACGACGGCCGCACCGGGGAGCGGTTCACCCAGCCGGTGACGGTCGGCTACCTGTACATGCTCAAGCTGCACCACCTGGTGGACGACAAGGTTCACGCCCGCGCCACCGGGCCGTACTCGCTCATCACCCAGCAGCCGCTCGGCGGCAAGGCGCGGTTCGGGGGCCAGCGGTTCGGCGAGATGGAAGTGTGGGCGTTGGAAGCCTACGGCGCGGCGTACATCCTCCAGGAGTTGCTCACCGTGAAGTCCGACGACGTGGAAGGCCGCACCAAGATCTACGAGAGCATGGTGAAGGGGGAGAACACCCTCGAAGCCGGCACCCCCGCCAGCTTCGACGTGCTCACCCACGAGATCCGCGGCCTCGGCCTGAACATGCAGTTGGAGAAGAAGGGGGGGTAGTTCCGAGGGGTGCCCGGTGAACGAGTATTACATCGAGTCCGGCGTCCATCGGGCTATCGCATTCCGCGAGAACGGTATCCTGCTCATTCCGGCGATGTTATTCATGCCGGGAAGCAGCCCGAGGCAGATTTGGGTGCGACTGGAACAGTTGCACTCGTACAGGGTGACGGTCAGTCGGTCAGACCCACGGCACGCTTACCCGCAATTGGAACAAGCATTGGGTACCGCACCCGGTCGTATGCGAGTGCCGATGATTCATTTGCAACCCCTCGGGTTGCCCGGACAACCACCGACGATTCCGTTGGATCAGGTGGTCATCGTCGCATGAAGGAGTCTCCATCATGACGGACACCGAACGTCAACTGATGATCCTGAAGTGTGGGCAGTTGCTCCAGGACGTTTTGGTCGAGATTCGCAACCTGACGTGCCAGGATGGGCATGCGAAGCGTGTCAACGACCTCGCCGACCTGACTCACAACATCCCGCAGTTCATGGTCGGGCGTGATGAGTACGTGATCGGGTACATCCGCCAGGGTTTTTTGGACTACGCCCGGACGTATCACCCGGAGATCGACCCGGAAACACATCGATACGTCCGACTGCTCGACATGGACGCGGACGAGTTCAACAACGGCTACCGCCGCGAAACCGGGTTACTGTGGCCCGCTCCGACAGTCCCGGTTGCCATCGCCGGCTGAACAACTGCCAGATCAATCACCCACCCCAGGGGAAAAGAATATGAGTACCGCCACCGCATCCGCCGCCGCGGCCGCCGCCGCCGAGACCGGCAACTACGACCGCATCAACGACTACGGCGCGGTCCGCATCTCCCTGGCCAGCCCGCACGACATCAAGTCGTGGAGCTTCGGCGAGGTGAAGAAGCCGGAGACCATCAACTACCGCACCTACCGCCCGGAAAAGGACGGCCTCTTCTGCGAGCGGATCTTCGGGCCGGAGAAGGACTGGGAGTGTACCTGCGGGAAGTACCGCGGGATGAAGTTCAAGGGGATGATCTGCGACCGCTGCGGGGTGAAAGTCACGCACAGCCGCGTCCGCCGCAAGCGGATGGGGCACATCCAACTCGCCGCCCCCGTCGTCCACATCTGGTTCTTCAAGGCGATGCCCTCTCGCCTGGGCACCCTGCTGGACATGAAGACGAGCAGCCTGGAGAAGATCATCTACTTCCAGGACTACGTCGTCATCGATCCGGGTCCGGAGTCCGGCGAGTCCGACCCGAAGACGGGCGAGAAGCGGTATGTCACCGGGCTGAAGGCCCGCCAACTGCTGAACGAGGACGAGTTCAAGAAGCTCCGCGAGGAACACGGCGAGGTGTTCGAGGTGGACATGGGCGCGGAGGCCATCCGCAAGTTGCTCGAGAAGCTCAACCTCGTCGAACTCGCCCGCGACCTCCGCGAGCGGCTCGACAAGGAGCTGAAGCGCGGCGACAAGGCGTCCAAGCAGCGGCTCAAGGAGCTGGTGAAGCGGCTGAAGACGGTCGAGGCGCTGCGGGACAGCAACAACAAGCCGGAGTGGATCGTCCTGGAGTGCATCCCGGTCATCCCGCCGGACCTGCGGCCGCTGGTGCTGCTGGACAGCGGCAACTTCGCCACGTCCGACCTGAACGACCTGTACCGCCGCATCATCAACCGGAACAACCGGCTGAAGAAGCTGGTGGACCTGAACGCGCCGGAGGTCATCATCCGCAACGAGAAGCGGATGCTGCAACAGTCCGTGGACGCGCTGTTCGACAACAACCGGTGCAAGCGGCCGGTGCTGGGCAGCAGCAACCGCCCGCTGAAGTCGCTCACCGACATGATCAAGGGTAAGCAGGGGCGGTTCCGCGAGAACCTGCTCGGCAAGCGGGTGGACTACTCGGCCCGGTCGGTGATCGTCGTCGGCCCGGACCTGAAACTGCACCAGTGCGGGCTGCCGAAGAAGATCGCGCTGGAGCTGTTCCAGCCGTTCATCATCCGCCGGCTCAAGGAGCTCGGCCACGCCGACACCATCAAGTCGGCGAAGAAGATGCTGGAGCGGAAGGACGACGTGGTGTGGGACATCCTGGAGGAGGTGACGAAGTCGCACCCGGTGCTGCTCAACCGCGCCCCGACGCTGCACCGGATGGGCATCCAGGCGTTCGAGCCGGTGCTCATCGAAGGGAACGCCATCCGCATCCACCCGCTGGTGTGCAAGGGGTTCAACGCCGACTTCGACGGCGACCAGATGGCCGTCCACCTGCCGCTGTCCATCGAGGCACAGGTGGAGGCCTACGTCCTGATGATGTCCACGAACAACATCTTCAGCCCGGCCAACGGCAACCCGATCATCACGCCGTCGCAAGACATCGTGATGGGCTGCTACTGGCTGACCGCCAGCCGGGGCGAGGAGGGGGAGAAGGTGGAGGCCGGCGAGGGGATGCTGTTCCACAGCCCGGCCGAGTTGTTCCAGGCCTACGCCGAGGGGAAGTTGGGCATCCACGCCCGCGTGCAGGTGCGGCTGCCGCTGGAGAAGCCGGTCTTCTCCGAGGTGAAGGACGAGCGGGGTCAGTCGAAGCCGGAGGAGAT
>JBBRUO010000328.1:0-6920 GCA_038247725.1 Gemmatales bacterium | reverse complement strand
CACCCTGCTGGCGCGCAACTGATCTATGAACCTGTGTTGAGTATTGCGGGCTAAATTCTTAAGGTTCAAAAGATCCGCTTCGCGTAACGGTGGTAGAAGCGCATCCGCTAACTCCTTAACTAACTCCTTAAAGAGCGTGCTCTCGGTGCTCGCTACATCCGTTAAAGCATCCTCGCTTAAGTAGCCACTCAGTTCCGATGGCTTCACCAGCCCGCGCAAGCGGCTCAGCGCGTGACGGCATCGAATGCGAACGTAGGCATCCTCGTCGGTCAATCCGTTGGTAAGCGGTTTAATCACTCGCGATATAAACTCTGCGTGCTCGTCAGCCCCCGGCTTAAATCGGTCACGGAGTTGTGTGGAGAGCGTCAAGTCGCCAAGCAGATAAACTGCCTGTCGTCGGACCTCCGGTTCGTGCTTGAAAGGCGCTCCCTCATTGCCTTCTAGGTCTTGCGGCAAGCCTGCTGCCAACCTATACAATGCCTCGATCCGCGTATCTACGCGGAGGTTGGCGAGGTCTTCGGCGGTCATCGGCGGTGTCAACCTAAACAATGCCTCGATCCGCGTATCTACCGGTACTTCCCAATCTTGTACCACGATCCGCTTCAACGCCTTGCCCGCCTCACGGCGGATATCGTTACCGTAGCGGTCCGACGCCACGAACACCTTGCCCAGTTGCTCCGCCGACTCGAACTTCTTCGCCACCTCGCCGAGAACCCAGATGGCCGGCACTTGATCGGCGTGCGTGCTTTCCTGCCCGTCGGCCGGGGCCACGCTGTCCCGCAGGAAGCCCTCCGCGAAGTCGCCGAACGATTTCATCCGCCGCACGACTTCGGCGTTCGGGTCAAGATCCGCTTGTTCACTGACGAGCACCTGCTTCAGCAGGTGTGGGAAGTACTTCTGCCGAAGGTCGCTGGGCAACCCGGCCAGGGCCAACGCCACCACCCCCACGAGGAGCAGCCCGAGCAGCAACCGCGACTCGACCGGCGTGCGATCCGTGGGCGACGGCGGTAGGCGGTGCGGCACGGGTGGCACCCCCAGGTCCGATCCCCGCCCGCGCCGCGGCGGGTAGACCCCCTCCGCGTCGCCGGGGGTCCGTTCGAGCCAGTCGGCGTCCGCGCCGCGCGGCCCCGCCTCCTTCCCGTCCACCTCGCAATGCCGGCGGATGTGCCCGGCGATCAGCCGCCGCGACTCGTCCACCTCCATGTAGCTGTTGTGGATCAGGTCGCGGCTCACCTTGACCCCGGCGGCGATCCGCTTGGCCGCCTTCGCCGGGTCGCCGCCCCCCTGGCCGACCTCTTGGAGTTGCGACACCACCCAGTCGTAGCTGCCGCCGGCGGCCGAGGCGATGTGGTCCCGCGCGTGGGTGCGGAGCGCCGCGTCGAGGTCCGGCGAATAGGCGGCCAGTGGCCCGCGCGAGTCCTGGTGGAACCACGGCTCCGGAGCGATGTACGTCAACCGCGTACCCAACCGGTCGGCCCCCTGCACCTTCGACTGGAGGACGAAGCTGATAACCAACTCGGCCAGCGGCATGAGGATGCGGTTGAACACGGCGAACAGCGGCCTCCCCAACAGCCAGCCAGGCAACTTTACCAGCCAGAGCGGTTGACCGATCACCGCCCACGCCGACCGGCGCAACGCCGGCCGCTGCGGGCGGGCCGGCACGGGCAGGCGGAAGATGCCGCCGACGTACGCGCCCACCGTCGCCCGGCAGACGTTGATCGCCTCATCGCCGTCGCTGTACAGTCCCAGCCACCGGGTTCCCCACCGCTCCCAGGCCCGGCGGGACCGCTTCCACTCGACCCAATACTCCGCCTCCCGCCAGCAGGCGAGAAGCAACCCGGCCAGGAACATCAGCACCAGTAGCAGCGGCCCGGAGAGAAGCACGAATCTGGCGACGGACAGGCCGTGGAACGCGATGTCCAGGGCGTTGGCGATGAGGACTCCGTCGGGCAGGCCGACGGACTGGGCAACGATGTAACCGGTGCCGAATAAGATGGCCAGGGCGAGGACCAACCGGGCGAGCCAGGTGAGGACACTCGGGCGGAAGGTGGGGAACGGGGTGCCGAGCGTCGTCCACGAGCGGAGGAGTTTGAGTTCGTGGCCCTTGCCGGCGGCGAACTGGAGGGCGTGCCAGAGGACGGTCCCGCCGTGACTGTGCCCGACCAGGTGGTACGGCTTCTTGAGCGCCTCCAGCCGCAGCAGGTGCTCGTGCAGTTTCTTACCGGCCTCGCGGCGGTGCGTGTCGCTGTTCTCACCCGACCAGGAGAACGTCCGCCGCTCGACGCTCACCGGCGGGCCGCCCCAGCACTTGGCCGTGCCGGCCAAGTGGGCGTCCAGGTCCGTCTCGAACTCGCTGCCCCGCTGCCACCAGCGGCCCAGCAGGGTCTCGGCCTTGCGGCAGAGGTCTTGGAGCCGCTCCGGGTTCGTCTCGCCGTCGATCCGCTTCTGGAGGGCGGCCCGCTCGCCCTCTTCGCCATCGAGGGTGTCGTGGTCACACCCGGCGAAGGTGCCGTGGATGAGCAGGACGGTATCGGTGGTGGTCGTCATGGCTCGTACTCTTCGGGCGGCAATCGGCGGGGCGCGTCAATAGATTCACGACGGTGGCCAGAATACGTTAAATGGCGAGCCAATACAATCATCCGGCGGTCCGATTCTTATCATCGACCCCGAACGAGCGTGCCATGTTACTGCGAAACACGACGCCCGAGATCCGAGGTGCGTCCCGGAGCCTCGTCCTCGTCGTGCATGCCTACAGGTCCAAGTCCGCGAACATGGGCGGGATCCGCGACGCCGTCCGCGAGAGCCTGCCCGACGCGGACTTCCTGGCCCCGGATTACCCTTCGAACGTGTTCTCCGATGCGGACCCGGTGCGAATCGCGGAGGAACTGGTGGCGATCGTCACGGACGCCATAGCGGCGCGACGGGACCGAGGTGGGGACTATCAGGAGATTGTTTTCATCGGCCACAGCCTCGGCGCGCTGCTCGTACGGAAGGCGTACGTGTTCGCTCGGGGCGTGAACCAAGACCACACGGGTGTGCTGGCTCCCGCCCCGCAAGATTGGGCGAAACTCGTGAGCCGGGTCATCCTCCTCGCGGGCGTGAACCGGGGGTGGGCGTTGCGGCGGAAGAAGGTGGCGATGTCCTGGGCCAAGTGGGTCGCGATCTCCGTGGGAACGCTGCTCATCCGGTGGACCGGGTTGGGACGACTGGTCAACGGTGTCCGCGAGGGCGCGCCGTTCGTGGCCAACCTGCGGATCCAGTGGATCACTCTCGCTCGCTCCGCGGCCCCGCCGCCGCTGACGGTCCAATTGCTGGGCGACATCGACGACATCGTGGACGATTACGACAGCATCGACGTGGCGGCCGGGGCGGACTTCGTCTACTTAAGTGTGCGGGATACGGGGCACGCGAACGTGGTCGATTTCCACGGCGAGAGCGGGCGGCACCGGCGGGAGGTGTTCCTCAGGGGCCTGACCGCGCCGAGGGGCGAACTCGTCAGCGAGCGGGTGGTTCCGGAGGGTACCGAACCCGACCCGACGGTGGAGCGTGTCGTGTTCGTCATGCATGGCATCCGTGACAGCGGACAGTGGATGGGAGACCTGAGAAAGGTCGTTGAGGCGGAGGGGCGGAACCGGGGGAAGAAAGTGGTGGTCGTCACCTCCAGTTACGGGTACTTCCCGCTCCTCAGATTCCTGATCCAACCCGAGCGGCAGCGGAACGTGCGGTGGTTCATGGACGAGTACACCAACGCCCTCGCACGGTACCCGAACGCGGAGTTTTCGTTCATCGGGCACAGCAACGGGACGTACCTCCTGGCCAGCGCCCTGGAGCGGTACCGGGCGTGCAGGTTCGACCGGGTGGTGCTCGCCGGCAGCGTCGTGAATCGGCACTTCGACTGGGAGGGGGCCTTCCGCCGGGGGCAGGTACGAGCGGTCCAAAACTACGTGGCCACGGCGGACTGGGTGGTGGCGGTCTTCCCGGCCCTGTTCCAGCAACTGCGGGGGGCGAAGGCCGACCTGGGGAACGCCGGGCACGCCGGCTTCACCGCCGACAAGGGGAACCGATCCCAGGTCTGTTACGTACGGGGCGGCCACGTGACGGCCAAGGTGCCGACCAATTTCCCGGCGCTGGCGAAGTTCGCTCTCGGGGACGACGACGCGCAACCGCCGGCCAACCTCCGCGCCGAGCAGCGTTCCACTACAGTCGTCCTGGCCGGCAAGTTCTGCGTGCTCGTCTGGCTCTTCCTCCTCGCTATCGTCTGCCTGTTGATCCTCTCGCCCGTCCTGGCCGGTGTCGGTGGGTGGCAAGGGGTGGCGTTCTCGGCCGCCGTCGCGGTGGTCCTGTGGCAGGTGCTCCAGTGGGTCTGAGCGGTCCAGTCACTCGCGAATCGCCCTGTCGGAATTCCTTGACCAGGCACACTCTCTCGCCTCCAACCCGCGAAGCCCTACCTGTTGGCTTGTCGGCTTCGATACCGGCCCCCCGCCCATGTGCCAGGTGGTGTCCCGCAGGCGTTGTAGGCAAACGAAAATGCCTTGAAAAGCAGTTTTTCGGCTGCGAAAACGGCCTGAAATCAGCTCCTGCAACGCTTGCGGGACACCACCCGTGTGCCACCCAGTACGAGAAACTCAATGTGCGCCGTCGGCCTTCGCCCAACTCGCCGAGGTGCTTGTGAGGTCGCGCCACCCGCGACCGAACGGGAATCGCCCCGCCGTCACTTTCCCGGCTTCAACTCGATGTCGAGGCTGTCGATCTGGATCATCGCCGCGGCGTTCTCCGTGTCGGAGTCGCGCTCGACCAGCAGGATGAACGTCACCTGATAACCCGCGCCGGCCTTCACCCCCACCGTACCATTGATGCGGTGGAAAAAGTCGAACGACTTCGACCCCTTGGCCGCGGCCGGGAGCGCCTTCGCGGCCTCCTTCGCGGCGGCTTGGGCTTGCGCGGCGACCTCCTCCCGTGCGACGGGAGTTTTCACCTCGGACTTCTTCAGGTCCACGACCGTCGTCTTGCCAGCGGCCTGAACCACCAGCACCGCGCGGGCGTTGCCGTCGATGCTCACGAATCCGCGGACGTGTTGCGACAGCTTGGCCGCGCCGCCCTTGACGTCGAGCGGGACGCTCACGGTGGTCGTGCGGGTGTCGAGTAGGGGTCCGCGACCGCTCCCGACGGACACGACGTGCCCCGAGAATAGCACCGTGACGGCCTGCTTGTCCGGGCTTATGCCGGAGGCGATCTGCACGGCACCGGGGAGGGAGATGGCACCCTTGATCCGCGCTTCCGGCTCGGCTTTGTCTTGGCCGCGGGAGGGGCCAGCGGCCAGCAGACAGAGGGCGAAACTTGCGACGGCGATGGGTTTCACGACGAGACTCCGATCAGCGATTGGATGGTACCCGACCTCGCACGATGCGGATCAGTTGTGACGAATGATAGTCAGTCGAGACCTCGCAAGCAAATGACTTTTTGTGAATGTCTGTGGCAATTGATTTTGGCGAACCCGGTCTTTGCGGGCGAGTTCGCCAAAATCAATTGCCACACCCGTGCCGTGTTGCACGGCTGTTCCGTCCGCACCGGACGTGGCGGCGGTTCCGGTGTTCGGTCTCTTCTCCGACGCGGTTCGCCACATTGTGCGAGCCAATACCAGGCGATGTAAAGACTAGTTCGTGCCTCGTCCCCACCCGTGCTCGGGAGATTCCCCCCATCATGTTCCCCCTTACTCTTCTACTGGCCGCGTCCGCGCCGGCTCAACCGCCGACTGACCAGCCACCCGTTCCCAGCCAACCCATCGGAATCCCAAAGCCTTACACCCCTTCTCAAGGACTACCGGTCCCTCGTGAAGCCGCTCGCTCGCTGACGGAGTTCATCGGGGGGCCCCCTGCCCCGGTCCAACCCGCCACGAAGTGCGACTTGCCGAACCTCGCCGACTGCCTGCGGGCGTGTCCGCCGGCGAACGACCCGGCCCCGTTCCTGCGGCTGCCCAAGGTCTCGGTGGTCGAAGAATGCCAAACCGCTGCCGGCGACGGGAAGTGTGATCCGGCCTGCATCTGGAAGCACACCTGGCACACGGCCGCCAAGTTCACCGTGCCCCGCTTCGATCCGGCCGGGGAACCGATGGACGGCGACGCCCTCGTCATCTATGAGGGGATGACGCTGACCGTGAACCAACTGACCGGCGTTTACGACCTCAGCTTCACCGCCACCCACCCGCCGATCCCCGTCACGCTGCGGCTGCAACTGGCGTTCGTGCCCCCGCCCGAAAGGCTCGCCGAACCCGTACGACTGACGCTGCCCCCCATTCGGTTCGACGCGGACAATAGTACCGACACCGACGGCCGAACGGTGCGGGTCCACCACCGGGGCCAATCCGACCTGTTCATCAAGCCTCGCCCGATCCCGAACTCGTACCCATACGCGGCCCGGAGTACGGACCTGGATCCATTTCATCCGCAACCCGACGACAGGTACAAAGTGGTCCGGCTCGGCACGGCCCGCTTCGGGTCGGCCCGCACCAGTAGTGGTGAACTCGACCGCTGAAGATTTCCCGCCGCCGTCCGGAAATTCGGCACATCCGCTAAATGTTGCCGGGGTTATCAGCCGATCCATTCGCTAACGTTCGTTCGGATTCGCGGGGCAGCGTGTCCCTCGCGGTGCGCGACGACGAAGTGAAGGGAGCAGCTCATGGCTCGTCTCATGCTCGCGATGTTCGCCTGCCTCACGTTCGGTGCGGGCGGGATGTGGGTGATGTCGAACTTCAAGCTGAAGATCGAACCGGCGGGCGGGTCCGACCAGCCGCCGCCGACCGCCCAGGCCCCGCCGCCGACCGCGCCCGTGGTGCCCGCCGAGCCGGCGAAGCTGCCGCCACACCTGCTGCCGCCGTCCCGCCCGCAGCCGACGCCCGGCGTCGTGCAAGCCAGCGGCAGCGT
>JBBRUO010000327.1:0-6939 GCA_038247725.1 Gemmatales bacterium | reverse complement strand
CTTTTCATCAAGACCAACCGGGATCACGAGTTGCGGCCTGTCGCGTCCAGCGAGAAGTGTCGTTTTTCCGCTGGCGCAAGTGCACTCTCGGATGCCAACATCTGTTATCGACCTGTCAGAATGGCGTGGCCATTCAGGAGTATTTGGCGTTGATCGCGAGCCTGGTGATCTCGTTGTGGTCGGGGCACAAGCCGACGAAGCGGACGTTCGAGATGCTGTGCCATGACTTCAGTGGGTGGGCCAGTGAATCGGAGTTGCTGGCCCACATCCGGAAGTTGGACGAGCAGAAGACGGCGAACGCGAAAAAATCCTGAGACCACCCGCCGGGAGTTTCTCGGTCCGATCGGGGTGGCGTTCGACGCTGCGCGGTGACGAACGCCACCCCCCCGATGCCGTCGGGCGTCATGAGCGCCACGAGTCCAACGGCACGCTCCGACAGGATCCGAGACGGAAGCACGACCACTTCGCAAAGACCACACATTCCGTGCCGAACACTACTGCCGAGTCACCCGAAAGATTCACAGGCTCTCAGACGTACCGGCTCACACCGAAAGAGTATCGCCAAGTCCGATTTCCTACGGCGCCGGCGGGAGGGGGGCGAGGGAGCTTTCGAGCAGGCTCATCTCGGCCAGCGCGAGGAGGAACGCCAGCGTCGATTCGGCCCCCTGATTCCGGTTCAGCCGGTCCTCTTGGAGGCCGTCGAAGCAGCCGCCGGTGGTCGGGTCGTACACCGCTTGGCCGAGGTCGTTGCGGCCGAGGAACCACTCGAACGCCGACCGCGCTTCGGTCAGCCAGACGGCCGATCCCGTCGCGCGGTAGGCGTCCAGACACGCCGACACGGTGGCCGTCGCCTCCACCGGCTGCTGGTCGAACCGGGCCGGCACCGACCCCTTCCGGTAAAACCCGTTGTTGCCGATAGCGCGAAAGTGTTCGTGCGGCGCGGTCTGGACTTTCACCAGCCAGCCGAGGGTTCGCAGCCCCACCTCCAGCGCGCGGGGGTTGCCGCACTCCCGCCCGTTGGCGACCAGCGCCTGCGGCAGTCGGGCGATGTCGTAACTCAGAATCTCCTCGAACCACGGCCAGTCCGGGGTGGCCGTGCGGTCGTGGATGTCGAGGAGCCGAGCCACCAGCGTGTCGCGGACGTGGGTGGCGTGGCGGTCCCCGCCGAACCGCCGCAGGTACTCGCGGAGGCCGAGCAGCCCGAACGCCCACGTCCGCGGCGAGGTGGTCGCCAGCACCGCCGGCAGCGCCCGCTCGAAGTGGGCCGCCGCCCACGCGGCCAGGTCCGCCCGCCGCGAGCGGCCGACGCAGGTGCCCAGCGCCCACAGCGCCCGCCCGTGCGAGTCTTCCGACCCGAGCTCTTCCAGCCACTGCCGGTGAAAGCCGAGGAAGTTGCGAAACCGCTTGGTCTCCGGGTTCAGCGCGGCTTGCAGGAACGCCGCGTACCGGGTGGCAAGGCGTTCCACCTCCTGACCGGCGAGGCCGAGTTCTTCCAGGTGAACAGTCAGCAACAGCGCGCGGGCGTTGTCGTCGGTGCAGTACCCTTCCTCGAAGTTCGGGATGGTATGGGTGGCGTGCTGGAGCATGCCGGTGGCGTCGGTCATCCGCACCAGATGGTCGAGCCGCCAGTCGGGCAGTTCCGCCCGCTGCTCGGCGAGCGTCCGCACGGCCAGCGGCTTGAACGGCTGGTCCTGCCGGCCGAGGCGCGTCTGCTGGAAGGCGGCCATGTAGTGGATGGCCGACCGCTCCCAGATCATGCCCCGGCCCTTCTGGTACGCCTCCAGGCACATCGACGCGCGGCGGAGGTCGTCGCCCAGCAACCCGCCCACTTCTCGGGCCAGCGCGGCCGAGTCGGCGAACGGCACCAGCACCCCCCGGCCGTCGGCGAGCAACTCTTGGGCGTGCCAGTACGGGGTCGAGACGATCGCCTTGCCGCATCCGAACGAGTACGCCAGCGTGCCGGAGGTGATTTGCGCCGCGTTCAGGTACGGGGTGACGTACACGTCCGCCGCGCGGATGAACTCGGTCAACTCCTTCAGCTCGACGAACCGGTTGTAGAAGATGACGTTCCGCTCGATCCCCAGCTTCCGGGCCAGCCGCTCCAGCGTCCGCCGGTAGCTCTCGCCGTGTTCGCGGAGCAGGGCCGGGTGCGTCGCGCCCAGCACGATGTACGCGAACGTCGGGAAATCCTTGAGGATGTCCGGCACCGCTCGCAGCATGTGTTCGATGCCCTTGTTCGGCGACAGCAGGCCGAAGGTGAGCGCGACCGGCCGCCCCTCGACGCCGAACTGCTCCTTGTACGGGGCCGGGTCTACGAACGGCGTGTCCGGGATGCCGTGGGCGATCACGTCGATCTTGCACTCCGGCACGGCGTAAATGTCGAGGAGGAACGTCCGCGCCAGTTGGGTCATGACGACGACGCGGGCGGACGCCATCGCCAGTTCCTTCAGCACGCGGAGTTGCTCGTCGTTCGGCTCCTTCAGCACGGTGTGAAAGGTGGTGACGACGGGCATCCGCAGGTCGCGGACGAGGGCGAGGATGTGACTGCCGGCGACCCCGCCGTAGATGCCGTACTCGTGTTGCAGGCAGACGACATCGGTGTTGGCGAAGTTCAGGAAGTCGGCCGCGCGGCGGTAGCTTTCCAGGTCCGCCTCGGCGATCTCGAACCGCACCTCCGGCGGGTAGTCGTACCCGTCGGGGCGGTCGTTGACCGGGACGACGAAACAGTCGGTGTCGGGGAACTGACCTGCAACGGACAGGTACATGTCGTGGGTGAACGTGGCGATGCCGCACTTGCGGGGCAGGTAATCGCCGACGAACGCGACTTTGCGGATTTCGGTCGGGGGCATGACGGGAGGTTCCAACCACCGGGGTAAAGCTAGGCGCAAGCGGCCTGCGGCGGCTGGGAGCGAATAGCTGAGAATAACTTAAGCAAACGGCGGGCCGAAGCGCGAGCCGAACTTCAATCTGGTGCTGGCTCGTCATCCGTCCTGGAGCCAGCCCTCCTGAACGGCGTAGCGGACGAGGTCGGCACGGCTGTGGAGGCCGAGTTTCTCCATCGCCCGCGCGCGGTACGTCTCCACCGTCTTCACGCTGAGTTCGAGGCTGGCGGCGATCTCCTTGTTGCTGTGCCCGGCGGCCGTCCCCTTCGCCACTTCGGTCTCCCGCTCGCTCAACTCGCCCCCCGGCTCGCCGCCACCGGTGGGCTTCCGGGCGAACCCGCTCACCGCCTTGCCGGCCATGTTCGGGTCGAGATAGACGCCGCCCGCGGCCACCGCCCGGATGGCATGGATGAGTTCCTCGGCCGCCGCCCGCTTGAGCACGTACCCGGCCGCGCCGGCGGCCAGGAGTTGGCGGAGATACCCCTTGTCTTCGTGGACGGTGAGGGCCAGCACCCGCACCGCCGGGCACTCCACGCGGAGGCGGGCGGTCGCTTGCGAGCCGGTCAGTCCGGGCATGGAAACGTCCATCACCACCACGTCCGGCCGCAGCATCGGGATGAGCCGGCAGGCGGTCAGGCCGTCCGCCGCCTCGCCGACCACGGTCATGTTCGGCTGGGCGTTCACCAACGCCTTCAGCCCCTCGCGAACGACGGCGTGGTCGTCGGCCAAGAAGATGCGAAGCGGGTTCATTCCGAACTCCTGGTGTCGCTCTCGAAGAGAGGAATGCGGGCGATGATCGTGGCCCCCCGCCCGGCCCTGGACTCGACGACGAGGGTGCCGCCGACAAGGACTGCCCGCTCGCGCATGCCGAGGATGCCGAGACGCTGCTCCGACACGGTCTCCGAGTCGAAGCCCCGCCCGTCATCCTCCACGACGACCGACACCAGATCCGCCGACCGTTGAAGGACGACGCTGACCCGTTCCGCGCCGGCGTGCTTGAGGATGTTCGTCAGCGCCTCCTGGACGATCCGGTACAGGGCTGTCTCGACGGCGGGGGGAAGTCGGTGCGTGTCCAGACCGATCACATGGAGGTCGGCGTCGATTCCGGACAGTTCGGCCCACGCCTCGGCGTAGTTCGCCAGCGCCGCGTGCAGGCCGATGTCGTCGAGCGCGGTCGGCCGCAGTTCCAGTGCCAGTTGGTGGATGTCCCGGCCAATCCTGTCCGTCATGGACTGGAGGGCTTGCAGTTTCTCCCGGAGCGGGCACGGATTCGGCGACGCATCCTTGACCACCTTCAGGCCGAGGCCGAGGGCGGTCAGGTGCTGGCCCAACTGGTCGTGCAGTTCGCGCGAGATCCGCCGCCGCTCGCCTTCCTGCACCGTGGTCAGTTGCAGCTGGAGGTTGCGGCGGTCGGCCTCGGCGATCTCCCGCCGGACGATCTCCGTCCGCAGCTCGGCTGTCCGCTCGGCCACCCGCACTTCCAACTCGTCCTGGGCCTGCCGCAACTGGGCGTTGAGCGACTCCGCCGTCGCCGTCAGCTCGTGCTGCCGGACCGACGAGATGACGAGCGCCTCGTTGATGGCCGCCACCTGCCGGCGGAAGGCGGCCGTCTCCGTCGAGTCCGTCACCTGCACCATCACCCCCGCAGGCCGCTCGTCCTCGCCGAGGATCGCCCACACCGAGTACGACCAGAACACGGGTCTCGGCAGCGCCTGGCGGTGTTCCTGCTCGCCGAGGATCTCGTGCAACCCCGTGCGGAAGGCGCGGTCGAGCAGGGCGATGCAGCCGTTCCCCTTACCCTCGGGCACGGCCTCGGCGAACGGGTGGCCGACGAGTTGTCGGGGCTCGCGGCCGGTGAGGCGGGCGAAGGCGGGGTTGACGTAGATGATGACGTGCGTGGTCCCCTCGACGGCCACCATCGGTTGGGGCGACCGCTCGGACAGGTAGCGGCAGAGCTTCCGCAGCAGCGGAGAGGGCACCGCCGCGTCGTCGAGTTCCACGGTCATGGCACCCCTGGCGCGGTGTCGGCCTCCCCGTCGAGCGGTTCGGGGACCGCGGTGATCAGGCCATGAAAGCCCGTAATCCGCTCGCCGATTCGGAACCCCGCCGCCGTGATGTCGTACTCGCGGATGTCCTTGCTGTGGTCGCCGTCCCGCACCTTGACGACCATCAGCACCTTGCGGAGCTGGCCGTCGATCTCCACATACCGCAGGCGGATGATGTCGTCGCTCAGGAACGAGATCGCGTCCCGGCCCACGGCCTCGCCTTCGCCCCACCCGGTCAGGGTGTCGGCCACCGCGTTCGTCTCCCGGACTCGCCCTTCCAGGTCGGTCACGACAGTACCCATGCCGATCCCGGCGAGGGCGGATCGCAACCAGTCCCCAAGAGGCGACCGAAGTGCCTTCGTGTCGGGCATGGGACCTCTTGAGATGGCGGAGAGAAGGATTGGAACGGACGGGACGACCGAACACCCGTCATGATACCACGACGGGTGTTCGGCCGTCCACGGCCGACTGTCAGCCGAACCGGCTGTGGGGAATGTACTCCAGCAGGACGAGGATCAGCACGACCGCGAACACCAGGCTCAACAGCCCGGACGGGCCGTATCCCCAGTTGCGGTTGTACCCCCATCGCGGGAAGGCACCCGCCAGCAGGAGTACGAGAACGATCAGCAGGAGCAGGCCCATATGTCACCGTGAGTTGGGTTGTGGGTTGGCGACGGGTGTCGTGCCGACAGGTTTCGTGTTTGCGACTCCAGCTCGATCAGTCGAATGATTTCTTCAGCTCCTCGAACGCACTGCTGACGCCGTCCTTCACCTTCTCCCACCGGTCGCCGGTGGCCTCCTTGAGTTCGTCCAGCCTCTCGCCCGCCGCGTCCCGCCGCCCTTTCGTGGCCGCGTACTTTTTCTCCAATTCGACCTTCGCTTGCCCGGTGGCGGCGGCCACTCGCTCGCCCAGTTCCTTCACCTTGGCGTCGAACTCCGTCAACCGTTGACTCGCTTCGCGGACGTACTCGACTCGGACGGCTCTGGCGGCCTCGGCCCTGGTCGCCTCGGCGTCGTGGAGTTTCGCCTCGGCGTCCTTTGTCCCCTGGGCCTTCTCCCGGCACCCGCCGCCGCCAACGACGACGGCGAGGAGCAGGAGTGTCGAAATCGCGAGACGCATGGGAATCTCCTTCCCCGATCGGTTACCCGAGGAGCGGGACCGTCGGTGGCTGTGGCATTGTGACACCCCGCTCGGTGGCGCGTGGACGGGGGATCGGGCGAAATGCCGTCGGGGTTTCCCCGGCAGACTGTCGGGGAAACCCCGACGGGCGAACAGGGACGTCCGGGATTCTCCTGACACCACTCGGCTCTTTTCCCGACACAGCTTTGACCGGTTCCCCGTCCACGGTCAGTTGGGCGGGTTGCGATACTGCCGGGGTGACGAACGCGGTGTTGTGGCGACAGTCACCACCGCCGCTTTGTCATTCACCGAAGCGAGGACGCACCCGTGACCAGGACCCCCGACACCACGCACGACAAATCCCACGGCAACACGACGGACGGCACCGTGGTCGCGGCGACCGGCGAGAAACTCACGACGACGTGCGGCCAGGGCGAGAAGCACGAGTACACGCTGGCCAAGAACGCCAAGGTGACGTGCGACGGCGAGGCGTGCAAGACCGCCGACTTGAAGGTGGGGGCGACGGTCCGCGTGACCACGCAAACGGACGACAAGACCGTGGCGACCGGCGTCGATTGCGGCACACACATCCCGGCGGTGGTTCAGAAAGCGTAGCCACTTCCCGGCTGCCGCCGCGGGCCGACCACTCTCCCGGTCGGCCCACGGCATTCCGTTCGGATCGTCGAGACACACCGGCAGACGCCGCATCAGCGGCAGTCGCCCCGCTCACCGACGAACCGGGAGCGATCCCGCGTCGCCCCCAGGCGGGGATCTCCACCGCCCACGACAGCAATTCCCGTCCCTTCACGAATCGTCCTCGGGGTTGTGCCCATGCTTCTTGCTCCGTTCACCGAGCGTGCGACCGTCGCGTGCCACACTCCGGCACGCGACG
>JBBRUO010000326.1:0-6946 GCA_038247725.1 Gemmatales bacterium | reverse complement strand
GTCAAACCGACGTACCTCGCCACGCGCGGCCACGCCGTCCGCGACGGGAGCCGGCTCCTGTCGTCGTACCGCACGCTTCGAGGCGTCGTGCTATGGCTGGTCACGGAGGCCGTGGGCGACGACGGGGAGCGGGCTTCGACGTGTGCGACCACGCCCGATGAGTATTAGTTCACAGCGCGGATGATCGAGGCGGAACGCTCAAGCGTCCCGTTTCGGTCACGAATGGTGCGGACGATTGCCGGCGTCTTGACCGCAGAGCGCGACCACCCGGCAACCATCACCACAGGCCCTTCAACTCCGCGACTCGTTCGCCCCGTTCACCCTCGTCCCGGACGCGACTGAACGGGGCCGATGCCGAGTCCATACGAGGCCCTGCCGCTGTCGTCGGGCACGGCGCTGACGAGGTTTGCGGACACGATTGTCCGGCCCCGTCCGACGACTACGGCCCGTCTGGGTCGTTGCCAAAAAGCCCGGAATCACTGATCGTATCGTGCCAAGAGGTGGCACGGAACTGGCACTGTAAGGCACGAAATTCGGTTCTTTCCGTGCCACCTGTGCCACCGATGCGAAGCTGGAAGTTGTTGCCGTGAAAGGGTTACGGAAAAATCAGCCGGCCATCGTACTGACGATGAAGTAGTTGCCGAGGCCGGTCTTTTCTTGGTCTGGGGTAGCGGACATCGGTGCGACTTCCGGGGCGCGGGTGACGGAATACCTCCGAACCTATACCGCCAGTGTACCCTGTCCTTGCACCGATGGGCACCGCGAAGATGGTCCGCGCACCGGGGTTTTGGTCCCGAACTTGCTTGCGTGAAGTTATCGCATCGACTCCAAACCACGCTTTCCGGGCCTTCCTCATGGACCAGTCAGACCCGAACCTCATTCGTTCTCAGCCAACACCATCGCCGTTAGTGGACCTCGCCAAACGGGCGGCGGTCGTGACCGGGGTGGTCCTCCTTCTCACGACTCTCGTCGTGGGGGCCACGTTCGCGTTCGACGTCTTGCTGCTGGCGTTCGCCGGGGTGCTGTTCGCGGTATTCCTGCGGGGCATCTCCGACTTTATCAACCGAAACCTCGGCTTGGGGGAATGGCTTTCGCTCGCCCTGACCGTGCTGCTACTGGTCGGCGTCGTGGCGGGTCTCGGCTTGTTGATGGTGCCGCGGATCGCCGAGCAGGCCCGCGACATGCGCGAGACCTTTCCCGCCGCAGTTGAGCGGGCGAAGGGCGAACTGGGCAAGAGCGAGACCGGCCGGTGGGTGCTCGAACAGGTGCCAAGTCAGCAGACGCTCGCGCCGCGACAGCAGGAGATGCTGACCCGCGTCGCGGGGATGTTCTCCTCCGCGCTCACGGGGGTCGTGGCGCTGGTGCTGATGTTCTTCGTCGGGCTGTACCTCGCCGCCGCACCCCGGTTGTACGAGAACGGGTTGCTCCACCTGGTGCCGCCCGACAAGCGGCCGCGCGGCCGAGAAGTCTTGGCCCGCCTCAGCCACAGCTTGCGGTGGTGGCTGATGGGCAAGATGGTAGCCATGTTCTTCGTCGGCGTGCTGGTGTGGGTGGCAACGGTGTCGCTCGGGTTGCCGTTCGCCCTGTCGCTCGCGGTGATCGCCGCCATACTCACGTTTATCCCGAACTTCGGCCCGATCCTGGCGCTGATCCCGGCGGTGCTGGTCGGCCTGATGGACAGCCCCGCCACGGCCGTGTGGGTGGTCGTCCTGTACACCGCGATCCAGGTGGTCGAGAGCTACATCCTGACGCCATTCCTCCAGCAGTCGGCGGTGAATTTGCCGGCGGCGATCACCACCACCGCTCAGGTGGCGTTGGGCGTCTTCGTCGGCGGCGTCGGGCTGGCCCTGGCCACCCCGCTGACGGTAGTCATCCTCGTGTTGGTGCGGGAGCTGTACGTCCGCGACCTCCTGGGCGACGAAGAGGTTTGATGGGCGCAACCGCCTTCTGCTTGTTCGCCCGCCGCGCCAGTAAGGGGCGTGCGGCGATGGGGGGCCAGTCGCTCCCGGCCCCCGACGGTGGTTGGCCCCTCGCTCGCGCTTCGGGCGAACAAAACCCTTCACTTCGTCAGCGGCAGGAAACTTCACGCCCACCCCGCAAAACCCGTGTTCAGTTGCACGGGCGACGGTGAAATCCGCAACCACGGGAACCACTGGGACAGGAATCGGTTGCGTTTCGCAGCGGTGACACTACGGGTTAAGGACCCGCCGCCGTCCGCGCCGGACCCGGAGACTGGAACCGCCTGATGACCGCCGCCCCCCCGCCGTTGAATGAATCCGACCGACTCGCCACGCTTCGTGCCTTGGCCGTCCTGGACACGCCGCCGGAACCCGCGTTCGATGACCTGACCCGGCTGGCGGCGACCCTCTGCGGGACGCCCATCGCCCTGGTCAGTCTGGTGGACGATTGCCGCCAGTGGTTCAAGTCGCGGTATGGAATCGACGCCACCGAGACGCCGCGAGAGGTGGCGTTCTGCACCCACGCCATCCTCGACACGGCCCTGTTCGTCGTCGAGGACGCGACAGCGGACGACCGGTTCCGGGACAACCCGCTCGTCATCGGGGAGCCGAACATCCGGTTCTACGCCGGGATGCCGCTGATCACCCCGGACGGTCACGCCGTCGGCACCCTGTGCGTCATCGACCGCGTGCCCCGCACCCTTCGCGATGACCAACGGGAAGCGCTCCGCGTACTCGCCCGCCAGGTGGTCGCGCAACTGCAACTGCGGCGGCAGGTGGCCTCGCTCCAGTTCCGAGAGTTGGTCCAGGCGCGGGAGCATGAGACGTTCCGCGTGCTGTTCGAGCAGTCGTCGGACGCCCACCTGATCTTCGACGAACGTGACGGTATCCTCGACTGCAACCGGGCGGCCGTGAACATGCTGCGGTGCCGGGACAAGTCCGAAGTGCTGGCTTTGCACCCGGCGGTGCTGTCGCCGGAGTTCCAGCCGGACGGCCGGCGGTCGCTGGACAAGTGCGTGGAAATGGACGCCGCCGCCCGCCGGGACGGCTTTCACCGCTTCGATTGGATGCACCGGCGGACGGACGGAGAGGAGTTCCCGTGTGAGGTGACGCTCACCCCGGTCGAATTGCGTGGGCGGCCGGTGCTGCTCGTGGTGTGGCACGACCTGACCGACCGCAAGCGGGCTGAGGACGCCCTGCGGGAGAGCGGGGAGCGGTGGCAACGGCAACAGAACGCCCTGCTCGAACTCACGCGGGAAGACCTGCGCGGGGCGGACGAGGCGGTCGGCCCGGGGTTCCTCGCGGTGGTGGCCCGCGCCCTCCGGGTCGAGCGGGTGAGTGTGTGGTACCTCAGCCCCGACCGCGCCGCCCTGCGGTGCGTCGGCCTGTACGAATCGCCTCTCGACCGTCACTCGTCGGGGGTGACACTGACGGCGCCGGTGTACCCGAACTACTTCCGCGCGCTCGTGTCGGAAGAGGTGATCGCAGCGTCGGACGCGGCAACTGATCCCCGCACGAGCGAGTTCCGGGACGGGTATCTGCGGCCGCTCGGCATCGCCGCCATGCTGGACGCGCCGCTGCGGTTGGCGGGGCAGGTGCGCGGGGTTCTCTGCCACGAGCACGTCGGTTCGCCCCGCGCGTGGACAGCGGACGAGCAGGTGTTCGCCCTGGCGGCGGCGAACGTCCTGTCGCTGGCCGCGGAGCAAGCGGAGCGCCGGCGGGCGGAGGACGCGCTGCGGGCGAGCGAAGGGCTGTTCCGCCTGGTGTGGGAGCAGTCCGCCGAGGGGATGCGGTTGACCGACTCCAGCGGCACGGTGTTGATGGCCAACCCGGCATACCGCCGACTGGTCGGTCGGGCGGACGACGAGGTGGTCGGGCGGCCGTTCACCGAGGCGTACGCGGACGCCGAGCGGGCCGAAGGGCTGGCCAAGTTCCGCCGGCGGTTCGCCGACCGTGCGGCCCGCGGGCAGGCGGAGTCGGAGGTACTACTGTTGGACGGCAGCCGCCGTTGGTTCGAGGTGGCGGACTCGTACCTCGACCTGCCCGGCCAGGCCCCCCTCCTGCTCACCGCGTTCCGGGACGTGACCGACCGCCGGCGGGCGGCGGACGCGCTGCGGGCGAGCGAGGCATTGCTCGACAGCGCGTTCGAGAACGCAGCCATCGGCATGTCCCTGGTCGCCCCGGACGGGCGTTGGCTGCGGGTGAACCGGTCGCTCTCCGTCTTCCTGGGGTATTCGCCGGCCGAGTTACTTGCCACCGACTTCCAGACACTCACCCACCCGGACGACTTGAACGCCGACCTGGCCCTGGTTCACCAGGTGTTGGCCGGCGAGATCCCGTCGTACCAGATGGAGAAGAAGTACTTCCACAAGGACGGGCGGACGCTGCACGCCATGCTCTCGGTGTCGCTCGTGCGGGACGCCTCCGACGCCCCGCTGTACTTCGTCTCGCAGATTCAGGACATCGGCCTGCGGAAGGCGGCCGAGGAAGCGGTGCGGGCGAGCGAGCTGAAGTTCCGACTGGTGTTGGACCGGCTGGCCGAGGGGATGTTCGTCATCGACCCCGCCACCGGCCGGTTCGCCGAGGTGAACGCCGCCCTGTTGGCGATGCTCGGGTACACCGCCGACGAGTTCCTCTCCCTGACTCTCACCGAGTTGGTGGCCGGGGAACCGCCGGAGTCGGTCGGCCGGAACTTCGAGGGGATTCACGACGCCCTGGCGAAGCACGGCCGACACGATCTCGGCCGTAAGCACCTCCGCCGCCGGGACGGGGGGGTCGTGCCGGTGGAGGTGCGGGTGTCGTTGGTGCCGACCGGCGGGGACGGGCTGCATGCCGTCATTGTCCGCGACATGACCGAGCAGGTCGCCGCCGAGAATCGGGTGTTCGAGTACCAACTGAGCCTGGAGGAGGCGAACGTCAAATTGAAGGCGCTCGCCGCCACCGACGGACTGACCGGGGTGCGGAACCGGGCCGCCTTCAACGACCGGCTCAGCGAAGAGTACGACCGGGCCACCCGCTCCGGCCGATCACTTTCCCTGCTGCTGATGGATGTCGATCACTTCAAGATGTTCAACGACACGTTCGGTCACCCGGCCGGCGACGACGTGCTGAAGACGGTCGCCCGCACCCTGGTGACGACCGTCCGCATCACCGACTTCGTCGCCCGGTACGGCGGCGAGGAGTTCGTCGTCATCCTGCCGGACACCGACTGCGCAGGCGCGATGGTGCTGGCCGAGCGGTGCCGGCGAGCCATCGCCGACGTGGTGTGGCGGCAGCGTGCGGTGACCGTCAGCATTGGCGTTTCGACGCTGAGCGTCGCCCAGTTGGATGCCGCCGAACTGGTGAAACTGGCGGACGAGGCGTTGTATTGGTCGAAGGCGGCCGGCCGCAACCGCATCCAACACGGCAGCGTGACGGTGCCCACCGCGTGCCTCACGCGCACCGTAACGAGCGGGTAGAAGTGCTGGCGGCGGACGGGGCGAACGGCCGATCCGCTAGAATGAGGGTGAACCCGACCGACACGAACCCGTCCCTCTTGCTCCCCGTGCCGTCGCACCCCCCGTGGGTCTCTCCATATGCCCGACACCACCTCTCGCACCCTCACCCTGGAATCCCGCGAAGAAGCCGTGGTCCTGTTCGGCCCGCGCGACACGTTCCTGCGGACGCTGCGGGACGCGCTCGGGGTGAAAGTGGTGGCCCGCGGCGACCTGCTCCAGCTCGACGGTTCCGAGACGGCCGTCGATCAGGCTGACCGCGCCTTCCAGCAACTTCGCACCGTCTACCGCAAGAGCGGCCGACTCACCCAGGCCGACGTGCTCGGCGTGCTCGAGGTCGTGAAGGGCGGGGAGAGCCGCAACAACGCTGTCACCTTGGCCCAGTCCGAATACGGCAAGTACCTGCGGCCCCGCACCGACGGCCAGGGCCGGTACGTGCTGGCGATGAAGCAGAACGAGGTGGTGCTGTGCGTCGGGCCGGCCGGCACCGGCAAGACGTACCTCGCCGTCGGCTGGGCGGTCACGCTGCTCAAGTCCGGGCAGGTGAAGAAGATCGTGTTGGTGCGGCCGGCCGTGGAGGCGGGGGAGCGGCTCGGCTTCCTGCCCGGCGACCTGAAGGAGAAGATCAACCCGTACCTCCGCCCGCTGTTCGACAGCCTGGCCGACCTGATGGACCCGGAAACCGTCGAGCGGTACATCAAGACCGAGGTGATCGAAATCCTGCCGCTGGCGTTCATGCGCGGGCGGACGCTGAACAACGCCTGCATCATCCTGGACGAGGGACAGAACGCCACCGTCTCGCAGATGAAGATGTTCCTGACGCGGATGGGGTTCGGGTCGAAGATGATCGTCACCGGGGACATGACTCAGGTGGACCTGCCTCGCACCATCCGCAACGGACTGGCCGACGCCGTCGGCCGGCTGAAGAACATCGAGGGCATCGCCGTGTTGCACCTGGACGACGGCGACATCGTGCGGCACCCCATCGTGCAGAAGATCGTCAACGCCTACGACGCCGACGACAAGCGGTAGAATGGCACGGCCGCCACGAGGGGAACCGCCATGCCGATGCACGACTGGTCGTTGGTGATATCCAACGAGTACCACGACTTTCACGGTTTGTGGATTTACGCGATCCGCAACCGTCTGAATAAGGAATTACTTCCCCCCGGCTATTACGCCACGGCCGAGCAAGTCGTCCCGCCCCATAGCGCCGACGTGGTGAGACTGGGTGCGACGGTATCCACGCGAAAAGGCAAACGCGGATCGGGCGGCGGAACCGTGCTCGCGGCGAAACCGAAATCCAAGGCTTGGGAGTTGTTGACGGAGGAGAAGATTCGCCCGCGCCGGCGGGTGGTCATCCGTCACAACAGCGGGGAAGACATCATCGCCGCGATTGAACTGGTGTCGCCGGCGAACAAGCGGGCGCGGGCCAGCTTCCGCGCATTCGTGAATAAGTCGCTGAACTACCTGTACTCCGGCATTCACCTGCTG
>JBBRUO010000325.1:0-6954 GCA_038247725.1 Gemmatales bacterium | reverse complement strand
GCCGCGCGAGCAAGGGGCGTGAGGCTGTGGGGGACACGGTGACACCACGCCCCATAGTGGTTTGCCCCTTGCTCGCGCGGCGGGCTAACAAGCAAAGACCCGCCTCAATTACGACTGGTGCGGCAACTTGTGGGACTGCGGGGTCGAAGTCCGATCCGGCTTCGGGTCGGAGGTCGGGTGCCCGTGCGTGTGCGGCGCGTGGGGGCGGTGTCCGGCGATCACCTTCTCGGCCGCCGCCACGTCGTTCCGGTGGACCCACAACTCGACCGACCCCGGCAGGGCCGTCCCGAGGCCGGCGGTCAGCTCGCCGCCGACCACCCGCGACTGAATGCCGGCCTCCTCCAGCGCGTTCCCCAGCACTTGCAGCGCGGTCAATTCGCCGGCCGCCACTTGAATCAGGTCGTCTGGACGTTCCGTCATGGTCATACCCTCCGAGTGAAGCCACGACACGCGGCCGGCCGAACCCGGACGCGGCGGTGTCGCTCCCGATTAGTTTATCCCGCCGCCGCCACTCGGGGCAAACCGTATCGTCGCGCCACGGCCGGGGGACGGACGACCGTGGCCCGCGACGGCCGCACCCGGTACGATTCCCACACCCACCCGGAGTACCGCCATGCCCCGTCGCGACCGGTTCGACGAGGACAACGACGACCGCGACGACGACCGCCCCCGCCCCCGCCGACGGCGGGAGCGGGACGACGACGACGGTGAGTTCGAGGAACGTTCCCGATCCCACCGCCCATACGACGACGAGGGCGACCGGCCCCGCCGCGGCGCGGAGCCACCGAGCAACGGCCCGGCGATGACCTCGATGGTGCTGGGCATCATCTCGTTCGTCGGCGGCATCACCGCGATTCCGGGCCTCATCTGCGGGTTCGTCGGGCTGAGCAAGGCGAAGAAGCTCGGCGGCGCGGGCAAGGGCATGGCCATCACCGGCACCGTCCTGTCCGGTGTCGGGCTGATCGTGTTGGGACTGACCATCTGGGGCGTCATCTGGTTCGTGGGCCGGCGAGAAGAGACACGGGAGCGGGCGATGGCGTCGAACAACCTGAAGCAGATCGGCCTCGCGATGCACAGTTATTACGACGCGAACGACGTGTTCCCGACTGGTGTGGCGAGTCAACCTCGAGACCTCAACGGTCGGCCGATGCCGCCGAGCGAGCTATCGACCCGGCTGAGTTGGCGGGTGGACCTCCTGCCGTACATCGAACAGGACAACGTCTACCGGTTGCTGAACACGAACGAGCGATGGGACAGCGCCAAGAATCAGCCGGTGTCGCTGATCGCCATCCAACAGTACAGCGACGTGGACGACCGCAAAGACCCGGACACCCGTCACCGCGTCTTTTACGGGCCGGGCGCGCCGTTCGACCCGAACCGACCGGGCCGAATGAGCCTCACCAGCATCACCGACGGCACCTCGAACACGATCATGGTGGCCGAGGCTGGGGAAAAGGTGACGTGGACCCGCTTCGCCGAGATCCCGTTCGACCCGAACAACCCGCCGATGCCGAGCAACTTCGGCCGGCCGGGACAAAGCACCTTCCAGGTGGCGATGTTCGACGGCTCGGTGCGCAGTTTGCGGAAGACGATGAACCCGCAGACGTTCAAGAACGCCATCACGTCGAACGGCGGGGAAGTCGTTGACCTGGAGTTCGACCGATGACGCGGCCCACACCCCTTACCCTGGTGCTGCTATCGGATACGCACGCCCGGCATCGCGAGGTCGCGGTGCCGGACGGGGACGTGTTCCTGTACGCCGGGGACATCACCTGGCGCGGCGAACTGGACACCGTCGAGGACTTCGACGACTGGCTCGGCACCCTGCCGCACCGGCACAAGGTCGTCATCTGCGGCAACCACGACTGGTGCTTCGAGCGGGAGCCGGACGAGGCCCGCAAGCGCATCACGAACGCCGTCTATCTGCAAGACACCGGCGTCGAGATCGGCGGGTTGAAAATCTGGGGCAGCCCGTGGCAGCCGTGGTTCTTCAGTTGGGCGTTCAACCTGCACCGGGGCGAACCCATCGCCGCCAAATGGAAACTGATCCCCGACGACACGGATGTTCTCATCACGCACGGCCCGCCGCACGGCATCGGCGACCGCTGCTTCGACGACCGCCTCGTCGGGTGTACCGACCTGCTCGCGCGCATCCGCGCGGTGAAGCCGAAGTTGCACCTGTGCGGCCACATTCACGAAGCCGCCGGGGCGGTGGAACAGGACGGCACGCTGTTCGTGAACGCCAGCAGTTTGACCGAAGTGGGGGTGCGCCCGGCCACCGTCGTGACGTGGGACGGCGAGCGAATGACTGTGGCGTGACAGCGGAGTTTGTAAGACCTCACCCTCCGACCCCCTCTCCGTCCCGGAGAGGGGGTGTTCAAAAGGGAATCGTTGCCGCTGGACCGTGTTCCGGTCTTGGTTTTCCTGGGTAGTTCAGGACCGACTCGCGTAACAGCCTGCACCGGGCCTGTTTGAACACCCCCTCTCCGGGACGGAGAGGGGGCCGGGGGGTGAGGTCTTGGAAAACAAGGGAATTCACCGATACCTAACCCAGACAAATAACCCCCACACCCCTCACCGACTGGCCCCCCGATGTCCGCCCCGCCTGACAACCTGACCGCCGAGATCGCCCGGCGGCGGACGTTCGCCATCATCTCCCACCCGGACGCGGGCAAGACCACCCTCACCGAGAAGTTGCTGCTGTACGCCGGGCAGATCGACGTGGCCGGGGCGGTGCGGGGGCGGAAGACGCAGCGGGCCGTCACCTCCGACTGGATGGAAATGGAACGCGAACGGGGCATCTCGGTGTCGGCCACGGCGCTGAGCTTCGAGTACCGCGGCCACCGGCTGAACCTGCTCGACACCCCCGGCCACCAGGACTTCAGCGAAGACACGTACCGCTCCCTGGCCGCCGCCGACAGCGCGGTGATGGTGCTGGACGTGGCCAACGGCGTCGAGACGCAGACCCGCAAGCTGTTCCGCGTGTGCGCCGCGCGGGGCATCCCCATCGTCACCCTCATCAACAAGATGGACCGCCTCGGCAAGGAGCCGTTCGACCTGCTCGCCGAAGTGGAACAGGAGCTCGGCATCGAGCCGGTGCCGGGGAACTGGCCGGTCGGCTTGGGAGAAGAATTCACCGGTGTCGTGGACCGCTTCGGCGACCGGGTGCTGCTGTTCGCGCCGACCGAGCGCGGGTCGCTCCAGGTGCCGACGCGGGTGGTCGGCGCGGAACAGTTGGACGGCGAAGTCGGGCCGCGCGTCGCCACCGCCTGCCGCGACGGGTTGGAGTTGCTCGCCGGGGCCGGGGCGGGGTGGGACCGGGCGAAGTTCCTGGCCGGCAAGCAGACGCCGGTGTTCTTCGCCAGCGCCGCCAACAACTACGGCATCGAGCCGTTCCTGGATGCGTTCGTGAAGCTGGCCCCGCCGCCAGGGGCGCGGTCGGCGGTGGGCGGGCCGATCCCCGCCGAGCGGGAGCCGTTCGCCGGGCAGGTGTTCAAAATCCAGGCGAATTTGAACCCGAAGCACCGCGACCGGGTGGCCTTCGTGCGGGTGTGCGCCGGGCGGTTCACGCCCGACCTGGAACCGGTGGTCGCCCGCACCGGGGTGCGGCTGCGGGTGAAGGGCGCGCACCGGCTGTTCGCCCGCGACCGCGAGGAGTTCGATTTGGCCTACCCCGGCGACGTGGTCGGGCTGGCGTTCACCAAGGGGCTGCGGCTGGGCGACACGCTGTACGACGGCGGGCGGGTCGAGTTCGACGGCCTGCCACGGTTCAGCCCGGAGTGCTTCGCCGTCGCCCGCTGCCCGGACCTGGGCCGCCGCAAGCAGATGGCCGAGGGGCTTCAGCAGCTCGCCGACGAGGGGGCGATTCAGGTGTTCGTCGATCCGGACACGAACCGCGAGGCGATTTTGGCGGCCGTCGGGGTGCTGCAATTCGACGTGGTGAAGTACCGGCTCGAAACCGAATACGGGGTGAAGGCGGACATCGAGACGACGGGGCTGACGGCCGGGGCCTGGCTCTCGGCCGACGCCGCCACCCTGACCGCGACCCGGCTGCCACCCGACACTCGGCTGGTACTCGACCACACGGGCCAGTGGGTGCTGCTGGCCGCCGACCCGTTCACCCTGCGGTTCTTGCGGTCGCAGGAGCCGCAACTCGGCGTCCGCCCGTTCGCCGACGACCTGTTCGCTCCCGCCGGATGACGGCCACCCCGACGCCTACAATCGTCCGCATGACACCTTCCGACCTGTTCCGCTTCTGCCCCCGCTGCGGCGGCCCCGCCACCCCCGGCGCGAACCCGCTCCGCTGTTCGGCGTGCGACCTGACGTACTTCTTCAACCCGACCGTGGCGGCCGGCGCGTACGTGTTCAACTCGGCCGGCGAAGTGCTGCTCACCCGGCGGGCGAAGGAGCCGGCGAAGAGCAAATTCGGCCTCCCCGGCGGCTTTCTGGACGTCGGCGAGTCGGCCGAGGACGGCCTGCGGCGGGAACTCCGCGAGGAAGTGAACCTCGAAGTCGCTGACGTGCGGCTGCTCTGCTCCGCGGCGAACTCCTACGAATACAAGGGCGTGACGTACCCGGTGTGCGACCTGATCTTCACCGCGACGGCGGCGGGGGTGGCGGCCGTGCAAGCCCCGGACGAGATCGCCGGGTTCGAGTGGCGGCGGCCGGCGGGCGTGGCCCCGGACGAGATGGCGTTCCCGTCGATGCGACTGGGGTTGGAGTTGCTGAAGGCGGGCGTACCGTCAGCCTGAGCCACGCGATTTCACACCCCGTGCGCGGGGGGGGCCGAACACGGGTGGCGGTCGCCCGCCCTTTCCATACCACTGTCGTCGGGTGCCCGTCGGGCCGTCCCGTCAGAACCCGGAGGATTCATGGCCGGCTTCTTCCTCTACTCGCTCGACGCCGATGCGTTCGAGCAATTGACGACGGCCCCCACCAAGGGCCAGTGCTTGGCCGCCGCGGACGCCGTCCTCGACGACCTCGAAGACCTCCTCAGCGAGTACGACGGGGACGACGCGGCCGACCCGGACAAGTGGCCGCTGGACCGCCTCGCGCTGGCCAAGGCCGTCCGCAAGCGGCTGGTGTCGCCCGACTGGTACGTGGACCTGACCCTGGGGGACGGGGCCATCTGGTCCGACCTCGTGTTCCAACTGATTCAGGAAGACGGGACCGACTTCCGCAACGAGAACGACGGGTTCCTGTACTGGGACGCGGCCGCCACCGCCGCCAAGAACGGAGCCCCGACGATGGCCGAGCCGTCGTTCGGCCGGGCCGGATACCGCTACACGGGGGTGTCCGTCACCGACCTCGACCTGATGTACACGGTGTTCGAACCGGACGAGGTGCAGCAACTCCTGGACGAGTTGGAAGTCGCCGCCCCGCACTTCGAGGCGCTACCGGCCACCCCGGAGGGCGACCGCGACCAGTTCTTCCGCGGGCTGTTCGAACCCGTCCGCCGCGTCGCCGCCGAGGGCCGGGTGCTGTGGGTGCAGACGGACACGTGAGGGCCAGAGCGTGAAACCTTGCGGCACGAATGTGCCCCGGCCCGGCACATGGAGTGACAGGCCGGGGAAAATACGGCACACGGCCCGGAGTGGGACCGAATCGCGAGTCGGTCTCGCCCCGTTGGGGCGAACACCCGAACCCGACCGAAACGCGAACGGATCGCGCTCGGCCGCGTGCGGTCTGGCTACCGCGCACCTTGCAGTTGCTGGAGTTGTTGCTGCCGCTGGGCCTGGGCGCGGATGGCGTTGGACTGCGCCAGCGCGGCGAAGAGCTGGTTGTTTTGGTTGCCGCCACCCTGCATCTGCGCCAGGAACTGCTGCCGCTGCATCATGACCTGCTGCTGCATCATCATCTGCTGTCGCTGCATCATCATCTGCTGCTGCATCATCATCTGCTGGTTGCCCGCGTACCCCCCGCGCGACATCTGCGACTGGCCCATGCCGCCGCACATCTGGTTGGACATCTGTTGCGGGGGCATTCCCCGGCTGCCGCCGTTGTTGCACCCCGGCCGGCCTTGCGCGGCCGCCGTCCCGCCGAGGCCGAACAGCAGCACTCCGGCCGCCGCCAGCACCGCCCATCCGCGAGTCGTGAACATGAGCCGTCCTCCGTCCGACAGTTTTAATGTGAAAACCGACCACTCGCGCGAACCGACGGGTGATGTGGGGCGACCCCCCGCACGGTTCCGTCGGAGGGAACCGAGGGCGGGTCGTATCGGGGAGACGATGGTGCGAGTGCGATGAATTGTAACGGCCGTGGGGGAGACCTGTGGCATTCGGGACGGTTTGCCTCAATTCGTGGCGTCGGGATCCCCGTCACCCGTTCAGCATGAGCGGTTCGCCGAGCGGCCCGACCTTTTGCAGGAACGCCAGGAACTGGTCGAGCAGCCCGGCCGAGTTCCCCGCGCGGCCGCGAACGGTCAGCGCGGTCCGCTCGACCCGCACTCGCCCGGCGAACTTCGCCAACGACAGCTCGAACGCGCCGCCGTCGCTCTCGACGTGTAACGTCACGCCGGCTGGGGTGTCGTCCTCCAGCTTGTCGATGAGGGCTTCCACGTCCACCGGCTTGGCGAACTCGAACGCGAGTTGGTCGAAAGTGCTGCCGAACACCGCCTCGAACCCGACCCCACGGACGAACCCGGCGTCGGCCAACTGACCGAGTTCCCGCCGCCACGTCACCCGCGACGGGTCGGTTTTGTCCAGCGTGGCCGTCACCGTGTACTCGAAGTCCGGCGACCGCAATGACCCGAACCCGTCTTGTCCGGCGGTGGTGTCCACGTCCTTCCGCTTGTAGCCGAGGTGCGCGCGGGCGGCCTCGTACACGGCGTCCACGTCAACGCGGATGTCGTCGGTGGCGCACTTGGCGATGAACTTGCGGGACGACGGGCCGGCGAAGTCGGGGATCTGGAACGACTTCCGGAACCCGCGCAAGTCCTTCACCTTGGTGGAACTG